>JAGQJP010000058.1 GCA_020430585.1 Myxococcales bacterium
CGTCGTCCGTCAACGGCTTGGTCGCGATCACCGCCACATCCTGCTCTTCGGACTGCCGCAACGATGGCGTCATCAGGCTCGCGTCGAGCTTCATTCCATCACAACAGCAGTGGCGCGTCGCCACGTGGAGCTGGTGCCCGCCGTGGGCGATCAGGTACTCGCCGTCGGACAGCAGCACGTTGAACCGGTTCTCCTCGCCCAGCAAGAGCGGCGAATGCTCTCGCAGCACCTCGACGAGCGCGCCGACCCGATAGCGCGACGGCTCGAGGCCGATGCGATCGACGAGGCGTTCGAGGAGAAAGCAGAACGCCGCCTCCGAGTCCGTCTCGCCCAACGGATGAAAACGTCGCAGGGGGTAGCGCTCGCGATCGAGCAGCTGCGGTGCCTTTCCATTGTGAGCAAAGACGAGCGGGCGGCCCCAGGCAGCGCGTTCGAATGGGTGGGTGTTAGCCAAGGCGAGCCGCTTCGGGTGTGTCGCCAGGCGAATGTGGGCGATCACCAGCTGGCTGCGGATCTCGTGGTTCTCGAGGAAGTCGATCCATTCGCTGCTCGCCGCGGCGCAGGCCTCCTTCAGGATCAGGAATTCGTTTCCCTGGGCGAAGGCCACGCCCCAGCCGTCGCGGTGCGGTCCCGTCTCGCCCCCGCGCGGCAAGAGCTGTGAGAGCGAGAGTCGCACGTTGGTCGGCAGCCGACTGCTCATTCCGAAAAGCTCACACATGCTTCGAGTGTAGCGTGTTCTCGCGAATCCCTCAAGCGGCGGGCGCCGAGTGGCTCACGTCGACGAGGGGGCGAGCGCCGAGGGACTCACTTCGGGCAGAGGGCGGTGTTCGATTCGGGGATGCAGTATCCGCCGACGCACTTGGTCTCGGCCTGCAAGCACTCGCCGTTGATACACGGCTCGGCGCAGAAGCCACAGACGCAGCTGTTGCCGTTCTTGCAGCTCGCGTCCTCGTCGACTTGGCCGTCGCAGTTGTTGTCGAACCCGTCGCAGACGTCGTGGGGTAGCGGGCCGCACGTACCGCAGGCGTTGACCTCGAGGCCCTCGTCGATCTGACCGTCGCAGTTGTTGTCGATCCCGTCGCAGACCTCGGGATCGGGCTTGGGCGCATTGCACGCCTCCCACTTGCCGTTGACGCAGGTCTCGACGCCGACGCCGCAGGCGGTCTCGCAGGGTCGATAGAGGCCGTCGTCGATCTTGCCGTTGCAGTCGTCGTCGATTCCGTTGCACTCTTCCGGCTTCGGCGGGCCCTGACCCGGTTGGCAGGTGACGTTGCCGCAGGTGATGTTGGAGAGCTGCACGATGTTGTCGTCCTCACCAAAGCCCTCGCACTCGTTGTAGAGACCGATCGAGCCGTCGGGGATACCGTCGTCGTCGAGCACGGCGTAAACGTTGTAAACCGAGCCCTGGTCGGCGAGTGGCACGTCCCAGGTGAAGCTGATCGCTTCGGACGAGCCCGGGAGCAGCGGTTTGGTCGTCTTGGCGACGCCGAGCAGCGTGCCACTTGGCGATGTGCCACGGTAGAAGGCGATCGGCAGCCCCGCTGGTACGCCGAGGGTGCCCGTGTTCTTGACCAGCAGGCTGAAGGTCAGTTTCGACGGGCATTGGCTGGTGCTCACGTTCAGCTTACCGTCGCCGACCACGAAGTTCGGCGCGTTGAACAGCCCCTCACCCTGGAAGTTCGCGCGATAGGTGTTGTTGGTCTTCGTCGTGAAGTCCTCGGTCTTCGGCACCGTCAGGTCGTCGTTGATGTTCGTGATGTGATAGGCGTGCTGATTCCAGACCTTGCGTGTGTTGACCCAGTTGTTGAACTTGTCCTTGAAGACGAAGACGCCGAACGAGCCCTGGCTCGGGTAGGTGAAGGTCGGATCCTGCTGCTGCTTCGCTTTCCAGGCGGCGAGGCAGCCGTCGCGGTGGATCTGATCGTTGTTCGCGCCGACGATGATCTCCGCCTGGTTGTCGCCGTTGATGTCGACGATCACCGGATATTCGGTGTGGGTCCGCGACGAGTTCGGCCACTCGAAGTAGACCCGCTTGAAGCCCGGCGTGCCGTCGTCTTTCGAGCCGTTGTAGACGCGCAGGAAGCACTCGTCGTTGTAGACCACCTCGACCTTGCCGTCGCCCTCGAAGTCGAAGACCGAGATCGACGTCAGGTGGGACGAGTGGTCTTGGGTCACCGCGGTCCAGAGGATGCCGTCCTGCTTCGGATCGGTGTCCGTCGAGGTCGGGTCGTACTGCCAGGGGTCGAAGACCAAGAGCAGGTCTCGAGCGGCGAGGCCGATCTCGGGGCGGCCGTTCCCCGCCATGTCGGCGACGACCGGCGAGCCGCCGCGCCCGTCGAAGTGTTGCTTGAAGAGGATCTTGCCGTCGCTCGCGCGCAGCTCGTAGACCCGCCCGTGGCGCGTGTTGTCGTCGGCCTGGGTGACGACGATCACCTCGGGGATCCCGTCGAGGGCGAACGGCGTCTTCCAGGGCCGGGTCTCGCCCGCCGCTGGGGCCCAGATGTCCCCCGCCGCCGCCGAGCCGCCCCAGGCGAGGCTGCCGATCGCCGTGTTCTCCCACTTGAGCTGGTACATCGGCTCGCCCGAGGGATTGCCGATCCACGCCGGGTTGAAGAAGTACATCCGGCGCCCGTCGGTGATGTCGGGATAGCCGTCGCCGTTGAAGTCGTGGGCGATCGTGAAGACCGAGCCCGCTTCGTCGGCATATCGCGTGACCGGCGTATTGCTCGCCTGCCAGAGCACGTTGCCCGAGAGGCTGTCGAGCACGATGAAGCCGACGACCAGCTCGGGCGTGCCGTCGTGGTCGATGTCGACGACGTTGATCGCCCCGATCCGCACGTCGCCGACGGGGCTTTGCGTGTTCTGCCACCAGACGTCGCCGTTGCTCTTGAAGGCGATGATCCCGCCGCCCTTCTTGATCGCGAAGATCTCGGTCTTGCCGTCGTGGTTCACGTCGGCGAGGGACGGATGGCCGCGGGTGTCGAGGTACTTGTTCGGATCGTCGTCGGCCCAGATCGTCGTGCCGTCCTTGCCCGAGATCGCTACCAGCACCGCCGTCGTCAGGTCGGTGTTGCAGTTCTCCGTCGTCGGATCCCAGCCCGCCGTCGGGCAGTGGTAGGCCTGCACCACGACGTCGGGAAACTCGTCGTCGTTGATCCGCCCGACCGCTGGCGTGTGGAGCACTTGATTCCAGTTGCGCCCGTCCTTCTGCCAGCCCTGCCAGTGCCAGAGCAGCTGCGGTGTGAGCACCCCGACCGGCGGGTGGTAGGTGCAGCTCGTCGGCGCGTTGGGTAAACACTTGCCGATCGAAGGATCGCAGTAGGTGTCGGCGACGGTGCAATCGGCGCTGGTCTTGCAATCGGGCTTCTGCGCCGGATCGATGCAGCTGTTGCCGCTGCACAGTAGCGTGCCAGGGCAGGTACAGCTGCCGTTGCCACAGCCCGGGGCGCTGCCGACGCAGCTCGGGATGCCAACGATGTCGTCGCCGCCGCTCGTGTCGGCAGTCGTCGTGTCGGGTGTCGTGCCGTCGGTGGCGTCGGAGCTCTGGGCGTTCGGATCGGTGACGGTGATCGTGATCGTCACGCTGACCGTGTTCTTGCCGTCAGAGACCTTGAAGGTGACGTTCGGGTGGGCGCCGACGTCGGAGAGCCCCGGAGACCAGCTGAAGACACCCGTTTGAACGTTGAATGTCGCGCCTGCGGGCAGATTCTCTACGCTCAGCGTCAACTGCTCTTGGTCGGCGTCGCTGGCTTTCACTTTGAATGTGAGGATGCTTCCCACGGGGACGGTCTGGTCGCCGATCGGCTCGATCACGGGCGCGTTGCCGATCACGTCGATCTGCAGGTCGCTCTGCAGGCCGTCCTCGCCGCTCGTGTCGCCTCCCGTCCCGTCTTGCAACGAGCCGTCGGAGGGCGCTCCGTCGTCGATCCCGTCTCCCACGAGACCATCGGCGCCGAGCCCATCGCCGGTCTGGGTTCCGTCAGCGGCGCTCGAGTCGTGGGATTGACCGCAGCCGCTGCCGAAGTTGATGCTGAGGCAAAATGCAACCAGGCCGATCGCCAGCGTCTTCAACCGCATTGTACATCTCCTTGTGGGAACCCCTCATCTTCGAGTATACATAAGAATTCCCATGGAATCCCAAGAAATTTGCGTTATGTTGCGGAAGTAAACAGGAATCGATCGCGCGAGAAGCGCCACCGTTCGCGCTGCGTCGGGTAGCCGCACGAGGCGTCCGTTCTTCCCCGGCGCGCCGAGCCGGTTGGCAAACCTCCGCCGCGGTGCTATTGTTGAAGCTACGGATACCGTTCAACGCGTGGCAGACGAGGTGTGGTCGATGACCGACGAGACACGAGCGCTTCTTCTCCGCTATCTCGAGCGTTCGCCGTTGACGCAGAATGTGCCGCGGGCAAACGTCGAGACGATGCAGCGCTACCTCGAGATCTGCAACGTCGAGGCGGGCGAGGCGGTGGTCACCGAGGGAGAGACGACGCGCTCGATGTATCTCGTCCTCGATGGCGAGGCGCGCGTCGTGCGCAACGGCGTGCATCTCGGTCGGCTCACCCCGGGTCTCCACTTCGGCGAGCTCGGCCTGATCACCGACCGTCCGCGAGCGGCGTCGGTCTTGGCGATCACCCCGATGATCCTGGCCCGCCTGACGGTCGACGGCTTCCAGCGCATGTCGCAGCACCATCCGCACCTCGCCCTCTACCTGATGCACGTCCTCGTCGGCACCCTCGGACACGAGCTGACCGACATGACCGACAACCTCGGGATGCTGATGCGGCAAAACTTCTTGCCGCGGCGGACGGAGGTGCGGGTTCGAATCAACGGGGGCGAAGAGCAATGGGTCAAGACGGGTACGCCGATCAGCGAGCTCGTGCCCAAGCACGTCGACGGCCGCCTCGTCGTCGCGGGATTGCTGCACCGAAAGGCGGTCTCGCTCTCGACGCGGATTCTCACCGAGACGCGGCTCTCGACGCTGACCACGGGCCACTTCGAGGGATTTCGTATCTATCGCCACAGCCTCGGGCTGCTCTTGATCGAAGCGGCGTCGCGCCTCGCTCCGCCGATTGAGCTGCGCCTCGGCCCGTCGATCGGCTTCGCCCAGCTGGTCGAGGTGCGGGATCCCGAGAACCGGCCGCTCCACGAGGTCGCCAAGGAGATCTCGGGGCACATGCGGGCGATCTGCCAGCAGGGACAGCCCTTCACCCTCGAGCGCTGGTCCGTGGACGAGGCGATCGAGCTCTTTCGCGACCAGAAGTGGGACGGCGCCGCCGACCTCCTCGGCTCGTGGCGCGAGGGCACGGTCTCGCTCTCGACCTGCGGCAACACCTACGTGCTCTCGATGAGCCCGCTCGTCCCCGATGCGTCGATCTTTCACGGCTGGTACTTATCGGTGCAGCACGACATGCTGCTGCTCTTCTTCGGCAACCCCGATCGCCCCGAGCAAGAGACCGATCTGACGATGCTCAACCTCGCTCGCGACCACCAGTACGCGACGGTCGAGAAAACCAAGCTCGCAGGACGCGCGAACGAGCAATGGATGCGCGCCCTCGGCGTCGATAGCGTGGGCGCCTTCAACCGACGCTGCATCGCTGGCGACGTGACCCAGATCATCCAGACGGCCGAGGGGTTTCACGAGAAGCGGATCTCCCAGATCGCCGACGAGATCGCCGGGCGCAAGCGCGTGCGCGTGATCACCATCGCCGGGCCGTCGTCGTCGGGCAAGACGACCTTCATCAAACGCCTCAAGGTCCAGCTGCACGTCAACGGCCTGTTACCGCGCGAGATCTCCCTCGACAACTATTACGTCGATCGCGAAAAGACGGTCAAAGACGAGCGGGGCGAGTACGACTTCGAGGCGCTCGAGGCCCTCGATCTGCCGCTGATGCACGACCAGCTGATGCGGCTGTTGCGTCGCGAGCGGGTCACGCTGGCGCGGTATGATTTCCCCTCGGGAACGAGCTTGCCCGAGGCGGGGCCCGAGGTTCAGTTCGAAGAGAACGCGATCATGATGATCGAAGGGATCCACGGGCTCAACCCGCGCATTTTGCCCGCGGGCGTGAGATCGGACGAGGTCTTTCGGATCTACGTCAACCCGATGACGTCTCTCTCCTTTGACCGCCTGACCCGCGTGCACGTCTCGGATCTGCGCCTTCTGCGGCGGATCATCCGCGATCGGCGCCATCGCGCGATCAGCGCCGCGGACAACATTCACCGCTGGGCGTCGGTGCGCCACGGCGAGCGCAAGAACATCTATCCCTTCCTCTCACAGGCCGATGTGGTCTTCGACTCGTCGTTGATCTACGAGCTTTCGGTGATCAAGGTCTACGCCGATCGCTATCTGCTCGAGGTTCCGCGGCACCACCCGTCGTTCACGACCGCATTTCGTCTGCGCCAACTCGTCGAGCGCTTCGTTACGATCTACCCCGACCACGTGCCGCCGACGTCGATCATTCGCGAGTTCATCGGTGGGAGCGGCTTCGAGTACTGACGGAGCGACCTCTGGGAGGTTGACCGAGGGACCGACTACTTTCCCTTCGGCCTCCAGACCGTGAGGGTCACCATGTTCGGTCGCATGCCGAAGGTCTGCGGGGCAAACGTATCGGGCGAGAGGGTCAGGTGCGAGAGCTTGAACTCGAAGGGGTGCCCCGCCGCCACGTCGGGGTTGGGGATCGCGATCAAGCCGTTGCGGTTGGTCCCTTCGTTTTCGTCGCCGAAGGTCGTGCAGGCGATGTCGATGCAGGGCCGCGTCGAGAGCGGAAGGCCCGACGAGAGCTTGACCATCCAGCCGGCGAGGTCATCGACCCCATCGATTCGCGCCAGCCCCGCGCCCTCGGCCATCGTCAGGTTCGCGTTCGGGTAGCCGCTGTACATGTCGGTGATCTCGTCGATGCTGATCATATAGATCGTCACGTCGACGAGGTGCTCCTTGACGTGTCGAAAGGCGTAGAGCGGCTGCAAGACCGGTGCGTAGTGGATTCGATCGAGGGTGATCCCCTTGTGGTAATAGAAATAGATCTGCGGGTTGATCGAGGTGTCCGTCCAGCTCAGACCTCGGGCGACGAACTTGCCGTCCTTGACGTCCACGGGATCGCCGAGGGCGCAATTGGACTGGAAGTCGACGTAGGTCGCCTGGTCCGCCAGGTAGGCCGCGCAGACCGGATCGCTGTCGGGGAAGAACTTCGTCCGGTCGGCGATCAGCACCGCCTCGTAGTTTTCGCCGACGTTGGTCAAGAGCGCGCCCGTCAGGAAGCTGCGGAAGGTGCCGACGATGCAGTAGCTACCCACGGCGTTCTTGCAATCGTCGGGCAAGGACGAGAGGTCGGGGGTCGTCGTGTCGGCGGTGCTGGTCGTGTCGTTCGCCTGTTTACCGGGCGAGGGGAGGCACGCCTGCAGAAGGGATAGACAGACAAGGCAGGCAAGCCGTAGTGTGATCAAAAGAGGTCTCACGAGATACCTTTGCTGGAGTTGGACGACGCGCGCGCACCTTCATCATATTCTAGTGCGGGATGCGCAGCTTTCAAGGAGAAACCCGTGTCTGAGCGAAAGACGCCACGATTGCCCGGGCCGCGAGAGGATGCCGAGGACCGAAAGGCCGCTCGGCGCCCCAAGGTGCCGGATCTGGCGCAGACCGAGGGGATCGCGTTGCGCATCTTGGCGTTGCGCGATCACGGAGAAGAGGAGCTCCGCGGGAAGCTGCGAAAAAAGGGCGCCACGGAGGCGACGATCGACCGCGTGATCGCACGCTGCCGCGCGTGGGGATACCTCGATGACGCCCGGGTCGTCGCACGGGAGGTCGAGCTCTTGGTCGTCGATCAATGGGGCCCCGCGCGGATCCGCCAGAAGCTCGTGACGCGCGGTCTCGACGCCGAGTTGGTCGCCGAGCAGCTCGCCGCCAAGGCAACACGTGAGCGGCTGCGCGAGATCGCCTCGTCGCGGCTCGAGCGGCGCTTCGGGACGAGCGATACGCTCGACGAGCGGACTCGTGCGCGGGCGTTTCGGCACCTTTGTGGGCGCGGATATCCTCCCGAGCTCGTGCGCGAGTTGCTCTTCCGCCGCTGATTGCCGCTTGTTGCTTTGATTTCGTCGCAATTGCGGTAGAATGGAGGACACGTTCGCTTTCATCGCACCGGAGGTCCGTCGCGCGACAGATGGCGTTACATGATGGAAAATGCGCCGTTTGCGAGGCCTCTGGGGTCTCTGGGCAGCTCTGCGAGAGCGAAGGATGCCGCGCTCGCGGCTACCACTACCTGCCCCTCGAGCATTTCAACGTCATCCCGCGCTCCCGCAGCGGCGTGCGCGATTCGATCCTCGGGCAACGTCTGGCCTCGTACCTCGTCGCGGGCGTGATCGGCAAGGGCGCATTCGGCAAAGTCTATCTCGCCTTGGAGCTCCCCGCGATGCGCGAGGTCGCACTCAAGCTGATGAACCTCGATCCCGACCCGTCGCACGTCGAGCGATTTCGCCACGAAGCGGACATGCTCGCGCGGGTCGACCATCCGAACATCGTTCGTTTTCTGCACTACGACCTGCACCAGGGCTTCCCCTACCTGGTGATGGAATATCTCGGCGGGGGGCGCAACCTGCGGCACGAAATGCTCTCCCGGATGCAATTTGGGCTGCCCCTCGAGCCATCGACGGTGCTCCACATCGTGCGCCAGGTCCTCAGCGCCCTCGACGCCGCGCACCGCGTCAAGGTCGTCCACCGCGATATCAAACCCGAGAACATCATGCTCCTGACCGAGGGCGACGACCGCTTCGTCGTGCGGGTCCTCGACTTTGGCCTGGCGAAGTTCGTCCAGGAGGGGACGCGCACGCTGACCGTCGCCGGCACGCCGACCTACATGTCCCCCGAGCAGATTCGCAAGCGGCACATCGGGCCATGGTCCGACCTGTTCTCCCTCGGTGTGATCACGATCGAGCTGCTCCTCGGCTGCCGGTTGTTCTACCATGACACGATCGAAGAGGTGCTGCGGGTCAAGCTCGATCCGAGCTACGATCCCCTCTGCGAGCTTCCGCCGCTGGATCTACCGGAGACGGCCTTCGACTTCTTTCGCAAAGCGCTGGCCTGGGACCCCGAAAAGCGCTACCGCTCGGCCGAGGAGTTCGAATTGGGCCTCGGGGCGACGATTCGCGCGATCGAGACCGGCGAAGACGCCGGACAAACGTTGCCGTTGACCCGGCAGACGGCGGAGCACGAGGCCGCCCGCGTGGAACACGAGCGCGAGGAGATCGATCGGTTCAACGCGCGTCTCGCCTCCAGTGACGCCCAAACCTTCGACGAGGTGCTCGCGGCGCGCGTTGGCGAGTCGTTCCGACAGACCGAGCGGGGCAAGGTGGCGTCTCCGAGAAAGCCGGGCGCCGCTGCTCGGGCCGCCGCGCGATCAAAGCCCAAGAAGAGCTCGCGCCTGACCTGGTTTCTCACCGCCATCGCCGCTCTCGTGGTGATGTTCGCCGCGGGGGGAGCCGTCTTCTACCTGCGCGCCTCCTCCTCGGAAGCGGATCGCAATCCGCCCGTCGGCGGACATCTCGGTGACGTCGTCGCCCCGCCGCGCCCGAAGGATTCGTCGAGTCAGCGCCTGAATCCGGCGCCGCCGCTGCGCGACACGAAGGGGTCGCCCCCGCACCACCTGAAGCAGACCGTCTCGGCTGACGTGCAAGCACCGACGCCGACGCCGACGCCGCAACCGACGCCGACGCCGCAACCGACGCCGTTGCCGCAACCGACGCCGCAGCCGCAACCCAAGCCGACGCCGCAACCGACGCCGTTGGGACCGTCCCCCGATTCATCGAAGAACACGAATCGGCCACCGCAGCGGGTGATCCCGATCCCGCCGCATCGAACCGAGATCTCACCGCCGCTGACGCCGCTCCCGCGGAAGACGGGCCCGCAAACGACCCGGCCCAACCCGAAGTCCGACAAGGCGCCCCATCGGCGACGGGTGCCGAAGAAGCGCCTGGGCACCGTGAAGAACTCGCCCTCCGACGGGGGGACGACCGGGTCCAAGAGCGTCTGTCGCTCACTCTGCAACAAGGTGATCGCCTGCTACCTGAAGCTCGGCTTCGTCACCCACCTCACCCGAGCGCAGTCGGAGACCAATTGCCATAGAACCTGCGCCCAGAACCTCGCGACGCGAGAATCGATGGAGCGCTACCGTTCGACGCTGAATCGGATCTGCAAGTCGGTTCGGATCAGCTTCTGAGTCTCGGCGAAGAGGTCGGCAGGACGAGCGGTGTCGGTCCGCGAGCGCGCACTGGCTCAGACGTCGGCGAAGGGGATCGTGTTGGCGAGGATCTCACCGAACTCGCTCTGGGCGGCGAAGATCACGAAGTCGCGCAGAACCGCGGAGCTGTCGACGAACTCGTCGAGGCGCTCCATCGTCGGCAACACCTTGAGTTTCGGGACGTCGTTGTCGAACTTGCCCATCACGCGGAAGGCGAGCTGGAGGTTTCCGCAGGCGAGGAAACCGGCGCGGCGGCAGGTCGTGCGAATCGCATCCCACCACTCGCTCGCCCGTTTGGCCAGTGGCATCCCTTGCATCCCATCGAGCTCATCGCGCCAGCGGCGCAGCGTTCCTTCGTCGGCGATGTCGGCCAGCCGCTGTGCCCACTCGGCGGTTGCGGTGTTCGCCGCCGACACCAGACCGATCGCCGCGAAGAGCGCCCCGAGCAGCTGTTCTCGACCCGCCTCGTCGAGCGACGCGAAGAGCCGATACCCAGGTTGAGCCATGCAGAGCGCGTAGGCGAAGACGAAGCCCGCTTCGTTCTTCACCAACATGTTCATCACGTCGTTGCGTACCACGATCCCGGCGCCCGCGGGTGAATTGACGATCGAGATGATGTCGGGTAGCTCTCGCGCGCGGTAGAGGCTGGCGTTGTCGATCTCCATCGCCTGGGCCATCGCGTTGAAGATCTTGCCCGGGCTCGAGCCCTCTCCGACTTCCGTTTCGGTGCCATCGGCGAGCTGGGCGACGTCGGTGATGCCGAAGCCGGGTTCGAGATGGTCGAGCTCGACGAGCACGTCCGCCAGCGGTGAGCGCAACGCCGCCGTGGCGAGGCGTGGAAAATCGCTCGTCGCGGGACAGAGCAGCGGGGATTGGCCGAAGTCGTTCTTCAGATCGTTGACGATCGCCTTGAGCTGCTTGTCCAGTCGGCTCACCGCGTGGAGCGGCGAGAGGAGACACCAGGCCCAGGGTTGGGACTGCTCGATCACGATCGAGGCGAGATCGACGCAGTGGTCGAAGAACGGAGGGCCGGCGGCGATCGAGAGCGAGAGCAGCTCGATCCGTTCGGTCTCGGAGGCGTCGTCGATCGATTCGTAGAGCTCGCGCAGACGCGCGACCCACACGGCGTCGCTGTTGAGCGCGAGGGCGCGCTTGTAATAGTCCGCTGCTCGGCGCACGTCCTGCATCCGATTGGCGCAGATCTCGCCCAGATTGCGCAGGGCGTCGGCTCGCTGCCGTGCAGGTCCTTGTTCGGCGGCGGCCTCGAGCACCTGCGTCAGCTGCTCCCAATCTTCCTTGCGCTCGAGGATCTGCACCAATCCTTCGCGCGCTTTCTGGCTATTGGGATCGTAGCTCAGCGCCATGTCGAAGGCTTCCAGCGCCTCGCCCTCTTGACCCTCTTGTGAGGCGTGCAGCTGGCCGCGCAAGAGCCAGAGCGTCGCCAGCTCGTCCGGGTCATCGACCACGGGGAGCAGATTGTCGATCATCTCCATCGAGCGGGCGACTTCGCCGATTCGCTGAAAGTGCTTGAGCGCTCGCATCACCAGGTCGCGCTCGGTCGAACCCTTGGAGAGCGCCGTCTCGTAGTGCGCCCCAGCTTCTTCGATCGAGCCGAGCTCGTCCTCGAGGATCGCCCCGATCCGATGGTGCAGAGCGGCGCGCACGCTCGGCTCGATCACCACGGTGAGCGCGCGGATCTGATGTTCGAGGGCCGAGGCGATGCGGCCCCGCTCGCCGAGCAGCTCGCCGATCGCCACCAAGCAGTCGGTGTGTAGCGGGTCGAGCTCCAACGCGGCGCGGAAATCGTCGAGCGCCTCTTCGTGGCGTCCGAGCTGGCGCAAGGCCAAGCCGCGGTTGTAGAGCGCCCGGGTCTGGTCCGCCAGGGTCAGGCTCTCGGCGTGTCGCGCCGTGGCGTGCAGCAGCTGATAGGCGCTCTCGACCTGGCCATCCTGGTAGAACGCCTCGGCCACGGCGAGCGTCGAGGGGGCGTACCCCGGCTCGAGATCGTGGGCTCGCTGGATCAGCCGTCGGTAGACCGCATCCTGCGCCGCTCCCTTCGCCGCGAGAGCTTGCTCGTACACCTGCTTCGCCATCGACGGCAGCGTGCTCGTCGACTCTGCATTGGCGGCGGCGATCGCCGCTCCCTCGGCGCGTAGAGCGCGGAATGCCGCGGCCGATTGCCCTCCGCGTTGCTGAACATCGGCGAGGGCGTGCCAATTCGAGGGATCGAAGGGCGAGACGGCGACGGCGCGCCGCAGCCAGTCGAGGGCGGCGGACGCGTCGCTCTCGCGTGCGCCGTGTTGGCGCAGGCGCTCGCCCCGGGTCACGAGATCGAGGTTCTTCTCACCCTCTTCGGGCAAGAGCGCGGCTTGAGGCCGCAGATCCTTCAGCCGACGGCCGATCCCCTTGAGCGCTTCGCGCGCCGGGTGGTTGTTCGGATCCATTCCGCGAGCCTTGCGGTAGTAGGGCGTTACGCGGTCGGCGAAGGCGCTGTTCTCGTCGCAGACCTCGGCGAGGTGGCAGAGAATGTGCGCTCCCTCCTGGTTCGGGGCGAGGCCGAGCTGCTTCTCGCGCAGCTCGAGGTAGCGCCCCACCTCGTTGCGCTGCCACGCGTCGCTGGCGAGCAAGAGCCACGCCGGCTCTTCCTCTGGGTTCTGCTGGACGAGCGACTCCCAGATCGCGATCGCCTTCTCCCGTTCGCCGAGATTGCGGGCGTAGAGTCGCGCGAGCTCATAGCGCGTGTCGAGTTGGTCCGCCGGGTCGAGATAGCCGAGCGTCTCCTCGAGATGCGTCGTGAGCTCCTCGTAGGCCCCGCGTTGCCGCAAGTGGCGCGCGAGTGAGACGCGCACGTCGCGATAGTCCGGCTTGACGCTGAGCACGAAGCGGTAGAGGCGGTCGTGGAGCTCGGGTTCTTGGTTTTCGAGCTCGACGCGGCAGATCTGCAACGCCTCTTCCAACGTTTCGAGCTTCGCCTCGACCCCCTCGAGCTGCTCCGCGCGGTCTCGCAGCAGATCGACGAGCCGTGCCCACTCGCCACGTTCGCGGAGCAACCGGCTGAGGGGCTCGAACCCGGGTCCCGTGCTTCCCGTCGCCTCGAGCAGCCCTTCGAGCGTCGAGATCGCCTCGTCGGCGTCGTGAAGATCCTCTTCTAGAATGCGCGCCATCTCGAGCCGCAATCGCGTCGCGTCGCCGTCGTCCTGTGTCGTGCGCAAGCGCATCTCGAGCCACTGCAGGCGTTGCTCGGGCTCGTTCATCTCGCCTTCGAGGGTGCGCAGCCCTTCGCGGGCGTCGTCGTTCTCGGGTTCGAGCTGAAGGATTTGCCCGTAGGCCATCAGCGCCCCGTCGGGCTCCATCAGGCTGTTCGAGATCAGCGAGATTTCGTTCAGCTTCTCGATCCGCGCCGCCGCGTCCTCCGAGAGGAAGACCCACTGATAGAGCCGATCCCGCAGGTCGCGAAGCTCGTTGCGACCGCGGTGGTAGTCGATCATCACCTCGAGCGAGCGTACCTCGTCGTGATTTAGATGGAGCAGCCCGCGGTGGATGTCGATCGCCTTCTCTGGATGGCCCAGCTTCTCTTCGAAGATCTGGGCGATTCGGCGTAGCGTGACGATCGTCTGATCGCGGTCGCCGTGGCCAGCGATCGCGCTGCGATACGTGTCGGCGAGGGTCTCCCAGGCGCCCGTCTCCTCGGCGATCAGCTCGAGATTCTCGCGCAGGTCACCGTTCTGGGGCGAGCGAATATACGCTCGGGCATAGAGGCCGAAGGCGAGATCCGGCTGTTTGAGCTTGTCGAGGTAGCGCGTCGCCGTGGCGGCGATCGTCTCGAGATTCGCCCGCTCACCGTCGGCGAGGAGCGTCGCTTCGAGCAATGGCAAGAGGAACGGCCACTGTTCGAGCTTGTCGGCATCGCCCGTCAGGCGCCCCTCGATCTCAGGGGTCGCTTCGACGCGGTAGCGCTGGACGACGCGTTCGAAGGCGAGTCGCTCGTCGTTGAGCTGCTCTCGTGCGAGGCGCTCGCGATGGCTGAGCAGCTGCGATCGCCGCTCGCGATCGTCGGTCGCGTCCCAGAGCTCGGCGAGCAGGTTGTCGAGGGCGGGCCAATTGCCGACGTCGCCAGCGAGCCGCTCGAGGTCGACGAGCGGAGCCCACTCGTTCGGATCGAGCCGTAGCAGGCGGCGCAGCTCGTTGAACGCCCCAGCCTTGTCGCCGACCTTCGTCTCGAGCAGCTCGGCGCGGCGGCGGATCATCGTCGCCCGCTCGTCGAGCGAGAACTGCGGGCCCGTCAGGCTCTCGAGGGCGAAGAGCAGATCCTCGTAGCGCTCGGCGGATTCGGCATAGCCTCGCAACGCCAGGAGATCCGGCTCGTCGATCGGGGTGACGAAGATCAGTTGATGGGTCAGATAGGCGCGGTTCGGATTCGCCAGCTTTTCCGCGTAGAGCCGCGATAGGCGCGAGAGAATCGCCCGGCGCAGCGAGGGGTCCGCCTCTTCGGCCGCCATCTGGGCCAGGACCGCCGCGAGGTCGCCGTAGAGTGAGGCGTCGCTCTCGGCGACGAGGAACAGCTCTTCGACGAGCTCGTCGGGCCCGCCGAGCCAGAGCAGTCGCCGCAGCAGGGCGAAGCGGGCACGATGGTCCGAAGGGCCGATCAGATCGAGCGCCCGCCGCAGCAGTGAGAGACGCGCGTCGAGCTCGCCGACCTGCGATGCCGCGTTCTCCAACACTCCGAGTGCGCGTCCCGTCAGATTTTGCGCTTGATAGAGCTTGACCAGCTCGTCGATCGCGAATTGATTGACGGGATCCCAGCGCAGGATACGCTCGTAGGCCGCGGCTGCAGCCGTCGGTTTGCTCTCGCTCTGCCACAGCTCGGCGATTCGCAAAACCAGACCGACCCGTGCGTCGTCGTCTTCGGTCGCCCGAACGTGCTGCTCCAACGTCGCGATCAGATCGCGCTTGCGGCCGAGGACCTCATAGTGGTGGGCCAGCGCCTCCAGAGCGGTGACGTCGAGCGGGGCGAAATCCAATACACGCCGCCACGCCTCGGCGGAGCGGGCGGAGTCGCTGAAGTTCTGGTCCAGGTTCTCCGCGGCCATCCGACTCAGGCGCTCGGCGCGTTCGCTGTCGGTGGTCAACGAAATCTGGCGCATCAACGACGAGTTGAGCGACTCGAAATCGCCGCGCCGGCGGTGCAGCTTGATCAGCTCTTCCCGCACGGGCATGTGAGACGGGTCGAGATTGAGGATCTCCTTCCAGCACTGCTCGGCGCGGTCGTCGTTCCCCATCCGTTCGGCGTAATGGGCGCCCAGGCGCTGGAGCAGAGCGATCTTCTTCTCGCGGTCGCGGGTCAGGCGGATCTGCGCCTCGAGCGAGTGCGCCACGCCGTCGAGGTTCGACACCGCCTCGTGCAGGCGCGTCAGCGCCTCGAAGCCCGCGAGGTGGTACAGATCGTTCCCGGTCACCCGCTCCCAGAGCTCGATCGCCGTCGAGGGCGCGTCGAGCTTCTCTTCGGCGAGACGCGCCGCCTCGGCGTACTGCTCGTTCTTCTCTTTCTTCTCTTCGGTCGCGTCGCCGAGGGCGACGAGCGTTCGCAGCAGCTCGTCGTATCGGTCCTCTCGCGAGAGGAACTCGCGTTTTCGCGCGATTCCGTAGGTCGCCGTCGGATCGACCTTGAGCAGCCGATCGTAGGCCTCGACCGCCATCTCGAGCTTGTTGTGTCGCCAGAGCGAGTCGGCGACCAGCCGTTGCACGTCGGCAACGGCGGCCTGCGGTGCCACGGTCTCGAATGTTCGGCGTCCCAGCTCGGCGAGGGCGGTAATGTTGTCCTGGCGCGAGTAGACGCGGGCCAGCTGGAGCACGGCGATCGGATCGTTGGCATTCTCGGCGACGAGCTGCTCGAGGACCTCGCTCGCCCCGTCGGGATCTTTGAGCGCCGAGAGCTTGATCTCCGCCAGCTCGCGCAGCGCGACACGCTTTTGTGGCCCGCTCAGGCGATTGGCGCGCTCGTGCATGAACGTCGAGAGCTGATCCCAGCGGCTCGTCTCCTGGTAGTAGCGGGTGAGAGCCCGAGACGCCTCTTCGGCACCGTCGCCGAGCTGCCAGAGCCGTTCCCAGGCGGCGATCGCGAGCTCGACCTTGCCCAGGCGCTCATTGGCGATGCGATCCGCCTCTTCTGTCCAGGAGACGCGCTCGCGCGGGTTCCACGTCGCCTCGACGGCGTCGAGGTAGAGGCTGTACAGGCTCATCCAATCGGTGCGGTCGCGATAGATCTCGGACAGATAGCTCAACGCGTCGTGGTTTGCTGGAGCGAGGGCGGCGATCGCCTCGAACGCCTCGGTGGCGCGCTCGTTGTCTCGCAGACGGTCGCGATAGATCGAGGCGAGAGAGAGGAGCATCGTCGTCGCCGTCGTGCCCGTCGCGTAGGGGGCGTGCAGCAACGCGTAGCCCGTGATCGCCGCGAGTTTCTTCCAATTCCCGACTTGCGCGAGCTGCTGCGATTCGCGGTTGTAGGCCTCGAAGCGAAAGAGCCAGCTCTCGGGGTCGCTCGGCGGCGCCGTGCGCATCGGCAAGAGCGATAGCTCGGGGCGCTCGCCCTCGATCAGCGGCTCGAGCTCATCGATCAACGCGGTCGTCTCGATGCTGGTATTC
>JAGQJP010000530.1 GCA_020430585.1 Myxococcales bacterium
CATAGGACGCGAACCCGCCGTACCCCTGGTATGCTCCTTTGGAGCGCGGCCCGGTGAGGAAGCCGTCTGCGAGTACCGCGTCGCCAATCGCGACGTGCTCGCTCTCCACCTCGGCGCCCGCCCAGACGACGACCCCAGCGTATTCGAGGCCAGGAGAATAGGGCGGGGAGGGCATGTGCTGATACTGGCCGCTCGTCATCAGCAGATCGACCCAGCCGACCGCGGCGCTCTTGACCGCGATGAGCAGATCGCGAGACCCGAGTTGGCTCGTGTCCGGTACGGGCTGCTCGAGCACCTCCAACAAGTCCTCGACCGCATCCATCGGCGTTTCGCCGAACGCGGTGATCACCACGCGCTGGCCGGGTTGCAAATCTTCGACGCTAACCATCGGTACTCCTTGTCGTTACCCGGCGCTCCTCCGCGCCGATCTCGATCGACGGCGACCAAAAAGATCGTTTCGCGACGCCGACCGTCGAATTATACTCAAGTGAACGCCATTTGACATTCACATCAGGAGGTTTCGATGAGAGGACGAACTCGACGCCTATTCGTGGGGCTGATCCTCGCGCTGGCACTGATCGGAGTGAGCGGGATCGCATCCGCGGACGTGCGGATCGTGCCGATCCACAAGAAGAAGAAGACCAAAAAGACCAAGAAGAAGACCAAGAAGATCAAGAAGAAGAAAAAGCCAGCGAAGGTCGAGAAGAAAGCGAGCCTCTCGCGCGATGCGAAGCTCTGGACTGGGCTCGGCGCGGGCACGTTGCTCTTCGGGCTCGGCCTCTTCGGTAGCTGGCGCGTGCGGCGCCGCGAGGACGGTCAGATCGGCTGATGGAGACGCCTGTGGTCCAACGGGCCGCCCCGAGTCTCTTCGACAGCGTGGCGATTCAGGTCGACGGTCTGCGCCGCCGCGTTTGGCAGGTTGCGGCGCGGATCGGCATCGGGCGAAGCCTGATCGCCGACCGTAACGCCCGCTTGACGACGTTGGCGTCGCTGCACATGGTCACCGCGCTGGCTCTCGCCCTCACACTCCCGGGCTGGCTACTTTTGGTGGGACCGATCGTGCTCGGGGTGCCCCACGTCGTCGCCGATATCCGCTATCTTCTACTTCGCCCGATCGCGCCGCTGGCGCGCGCCGCCCGCGTCGGCATTTTGGTTCCCCTTACGCTCTTGGTCGCGCTGCGCGTCGTGAACGTCCTGGGCGGGCCCGAGTGGCTCTGGCTCGAGGTCGCCTGTGGCGTCGCCGCACTGCTCGCGGGTACGGCGCTCGCTGAGGGCCAGCGCCGACGACAGATCGTCCTCCTCGCCTTGGCGGCGGCGCTGAGCGTCGCGGCGGTGCTCCACCCGATCGCTGCGTCGCTGACGATGGTCCATCTGCATAACTTCGTCGCCTTGGGGCTCTTCGTCCTCTGGTCGCGCCGCGCGGGATTTGCCGGGCACACCTTGCTCATCACCGCTGTCTTCGCGATCTGCGTTGCCCTGCTGCTGAGCGGCGTTCTCGCGCCCCTCGGCGCCACGACGGCGGTGCTCAATCCGGCGAGCGGGATCGATCTCGAGGGGTTGGCCGCGGCGATCGCCCCCGGCCTCTCCGAAGGACTGGCGATGCGGGTTCTACTCGTCTTCGCCTTCGCCCAGGCGGTACACTACACGATCTGGCTGCGCTTGATCCCCGGCAGCGCGCCCTTCGAGCCGCAGCGCGCACCCACAACATTCCGTCGCAATCTCGGCCGGTTACGTTCGGACGTCGGCCGCCTCGGGCTGCGCGTCGTCCTCGGTTTGAGCCTCGTCGTCCCCCTCGCGGCCCTCTTCGACCCGCTGACCACGCGGGAGATCTACTTCTCGGTCGTCGTCTTTCACGGCTGGCTGGAGATCGCCGTCTTTGCCGCCCTCCTTGTGGGCCGTCGGTGACCCTGCTCTGGGCGGTGGCCTTTGCCTGGACCTGCGCGATCGAGTTGCCGATCTACGGCTACGTGCTGCGCCGCGATTGGCGCAGCGGTCTCGAGCTCGCGCTGATCGTCCTGGCGCTCAACCTGGTGACACACCCGGCCTTCAATTTTTGGCTGCCGCGGATTCTCGACTTCCCGGGCTGGGAGATCGTCGGCGAGCTCGTCGTCGCTCTCGTCGAGGGCGCACTGCTCACCCTCTGGTTGCGCTGGCGCGCGTCAACGTCGCCCTGGTGGACGGGGTGGGGCGCAGCGTTTGCCGCCAATCTCGTCTCGGCGCTGGCGAGCTTTCCCTTTGCCTGGATTTTCGGCGCGAAGAGCTAGAACCGTCGCCAGCGAGCCCCGCACACCACGCGTGGGCGCCCGCTGTGTGGTCGACGACCATTTGGAGCTGGACCTCGAGCGGCGTCGCTCAGTGCTCTTTGAGCTTTGGCGTGAAGCGGTCCATCACGACGCGCGTGAGGGCTGGAAACCAGCGGGTGAGCAGATAGACACGCGGGTAGACGACGCGCGCCTTGCGTCGCAGCTCGGCCCGGCGAATCAGCCGCGCCAGCTCGGTCGTCGTACCTCGGGGCTGGAGCTTCATCCCCAGCGTCTCTTCGTACCTCGCGTAGCCCGCGGTGCCCATCGGCGTGAAGATGATCCCCGGGTAGACCGTGATCACGTGCACGCCCTGCGAACGCACCTCGCCGTGCATCGCCTCGGAGGCCGCGGCGAGGCCACCCTTCGAGCTGTTGTAATAGGTCATCCCCGCCGTCGGTGCGAGCGCCGCCATCGACGCGATGTTGACGATCGTCCCCGCTTTGCGCTCGAGCATCTTCGGCAACAGGTGCCGGATCAAACGCAGCGGCGATAGTAGATTGACGGCGAGTAACCCCTCACCGCCCTCGCAGTCCATCTCCTCGGTCGGCCCGACGTGCTGCACCCCGGCGTTGTTCACCAGGACATCGATCGGACCCAGCGCCTCCTCGGCAGCGGCGACCCAGTCCGTCGCCTGCTCGACATCGGAGAGGTCGCGGGCGGCGATGTGGCACGGCACACCGAG
>JAGQJP010000531.1 GCA_020430585.1 Myxococcales bacterium
GCGACGCTCGGCGACGCCCTACGCGACGGCTTGCGGCTCTCTCGTGGAATGACCAGAAAGAACGCCCTCGCCGGCCTTTGGTGGGGCGGTGGTAAAGGCGTGATCGTCCGCGGTGCCGATCGCGCCGCCCACGACACGGCGCTGCGGCACGCGGTCTATTCGGACTACGGTCGCTTCATCACCAGCCTGCGCGGGGTCTATGTCACCGCCGAGGATGCGGGGACGACGCCCGACGACATGCGCCAGATTCACCAGCAGACGCGCTTCGCCACCTGCATTCCCCCCGACGTCGGCGGCAGCGGCAACCCCTCGATCGCGACGGCGCGCGGAGTCGCTTGCGGGATGGAGGCCGCCGTCGAGCACGCCGGGTGGCCGTCTCTGGCCGGGCGTAGCGTGGCGATACAGGGAGGAGGCCATGTCGGAGCGCCGCTGGTCGGCTTCCTCCTCGAGCGCGGTGTCGCTCGGATTGTGGTTCACGACATCGACGACGAGGTGCTGCGCGCCCTCCGGGTAGACGTTGCCGCCGCGCCCGTCGTCCTCCGACACGTCGAGCCCGCCGACTCGTCGATCGTCGACGAGAGCGTCGACATCTTCTCGCCCTGCGCCCTCGGCGCGGGTCTGAACCCGACGACGATCCCGCGGATTCGGGCGCGGATCGTCTGCGGCGCGGCGAACAATCAGCTCGAAGACGAACAGCGAGATGGGCGCGCCCTCCACGAGCGCGGTATCTTGTACGTTCCCGACTATCTGACCAACCGGATGGGGATCGTCAACTGCGCCGACGAGCAGTACGGCTACGTCACCGACGACGACGCCTTCACGCGGCATCTCGGGCGCGAGTGGGATCATTCGATCTATCGCCTGACGCGCCTGGTTTTGCAGCGGGCCGACGAGCGGGGAACGCACCCCGCCCACGAGGCGGATCAGCTCGCCGACGCCTACGCGCTGCGGCCACACCCGATCTGGGGCCACCGCGGCCGGGCGATCATCGCGTCGCTCGTCGCCGACGATTGGAGTCGAGCCGAATGAGCCGCTTTCGATTCGCGAGCGCGATCTCGCTCAACGTGGAGCTCGACCAGGCGATCGTCGAGGTGGCGACGTCGATCGCCGCACGACTCGGCGGCGCCGACCCCGATTGGGTCTGCCTCTACCCGACGGCGCACTACGGCGCCTGGGCCGATCGAATGCCTGAGCTCGCCAAGGCCGCCTTTGGCGACGCCTTGCTCTTCGGTTGTGCCGCCGGGGGGGTGATCGGCGGCGGTCGCGAGGTCGAGCAGCGGCCCGCGCTGGCGGCGATGGCTGCGTCCGTCCCGGGGGTGGCGATCGAGGCCTTCCATCTCGATGCGGCGACCCTCCTCCAGAGCGATGAGCGCGTGCACCAGCGGATCGGCGTCTCACCGAGCGAGCGACCGCTGTTGGTGCTGCTCGCCGACCCCTTCACGGCGGACACCCGTGAGTTGACGGCACGCCTCGACGAGCTCTATCCCGAGAGCGTCGTGATCGGGGGCCTCGCCAGTGGTAGCAACGCTCGACAGCCGAATCGACTCTTCCTCGGCGATCGCGTGTACCGCACGGGCACGATCGGCCTTGCGCTCCACGGCAACCTCGTGGTCGACACGATCATCGCCCAGGGGTGTCGCCCGATCGGCTCTCCGATGTTCGTCACTCGCTCGCGGGACAACGTGATCTTGGAGCTCGATGGCGTTCCGGCGACCGACGCGCTCGAGACGCTGTTCCAGACCCTTTCGAGGGAGGATCAAGAGCTGGTGCAGAGCTCGTTGTTTCTCGGTCTGGTGATGAAAATCGACCAGCAGGTCTACGGACAGGGCGACTTCTTGATCCGCAACATCGTCGGCCTCGACTCCGCCGCTTCGGCGATCGCCGTCGCGGCGATGCTCGAGCCGAACCAGGTGGTCCAGTTCCACCTGCGCGACAAAGAGACCTCCGCCGACGACCTGCGACTCTGGCTCGCGCGCTGGCGCGACGAAAACCCGGGCGCGGCTCCGAGCGGAGCGCTGATGTTCTCCTGCCTCGGACGCGGGACCTACCTCTACGGCGAGTCGGGCTTCGAGACGCGGTTGATACACGAGCTCTTCGCCGACTTGCCGATCGTCGGCTTCTTCTGCAACGGCGAGATCGGCCAGGTCGGCGGCTCGACCTACCTCCACGGTTATACGAGCGCCTTGGCGCTTCTGCGACCGCGGTCCGCCCACGATTGACCCAGGGGTTCGCGCTACTGTTCTCGGACCGAGCGGATTCCGAGGCGCTCGCGCAGCGCGAGGTAGGGCTCGGAGACGACGAAGCGCAAGAGCTCGTTGTGCCCCTGCTCGTGGGTGAGGAAGCGGAACAGCCCGGCTTGGGCGGCGACGGTCAGCGTGGTCTCGAGGTCGTTCGCCACCAGCAGCGCCGCGTGCAGCGCGCCGATCTCGACGTGGGCGAACCACTCCTTGAGGTTGATCTGGCCACCCGAGGCCATCAGCTGGCTCACCGCGCGATCGAGGGCGGAGACGTCCGCCTCCTCCAGCGCGTCCAGACGGCTACGCACCGCTCGCGCCTCCTCGTTGAGCGGGATCCCCGAGTCGGGAGTGACCCGGTCGAGGGCGGCGTAGACGCAGTTGGCGAGAAACGACTTGTTCGCCGTCGCCGCCAGGAAATACCGCGTGTCGAGGTAGACACTGTGGTAGGCGATCAGCGCGCCGAGCGCCTTGGGCTCCCAGTTCTCGACCCGCTCGCCGATGAACATCGCGTTCTCGCGGGTGAAGGGGACCTCGGCGAACTCGAGCCGATCGGTCAGGTAAAGGTCTGGCGCGGGAATGCCGAGCAGCTCGAAGACGGTCCGCGCCGTCTTGGCGACGTGGTGCCCGCCGTCGAGCTCGAGGCGCTGCTTCTTCTTGACGAACTGCTTGACCGGCGGCGCGTTGCGTTGTTGCACGGTCTGCGCCACGGTGCCGAGGATCGCGCTGATCTGGCCGTGCGCCGAGGCCGGAAGCAGCACATCATCGAGGTCCGTCGGCGAGGCCGAGGTCTCGACCATCGGAAGATCGGTTGGGCGGTGCTCGAGGTAGAAGGTATGCTGGTTCAGGTCGCCCACCGCGAGGGCGTGCAGCACGCTGCAGACGCACCAGGCGCGGTCGTACCGGTGCTGGCGGAAGTAGATCTTGCTCAGCGACTTGTAGGAGTCGACGCGGCCCGTGTCGCGCTCGAGCAGCGCGTGATGGTGCCGCGCCGCCGAGTCGAGCAGCTCGATCTGGTGTGCCGACTGGAGATCGAGCAGCTGGCAGAGCATCTCCCGCGTCTTCGTATCGTCGGGTTGAAGCTCGACCGCCGATTCGAAAGCGCCGATCGCCGCCGTGACGTCCTGCAAGCGCGAGCGATAGACTTCACCGAGGTTCCGATAGAGGGTGAAGAGCAGCTCGATCTGGTCCGAACGCCCGAGGGACCGGGCGATCATCTTCTGGTAGCTGTCTGCCAACGCCGTCCAATCGCTGACCCGCGTCAGCAGGCGATCGATCGCCTCGAACGCCTGAAGCTTGCGCGGATTGTGGTCGAGCGTTCGATTATAGTGCTCGACGGCGCGCTCGGCGTCCTCTTTCTGGTCGCGCCAGAGCGTCGCCAGCATGAAGTGGTACTCGGCGAGCTTGTTGTCCGAGGTCTCGACCTCGCTGAGCGCCTCGAGCAGCGGTACGAGAGCGTCGTAGCTCCTGGTCTCGCTGTAGATCTCGACGAGCTGCTCCATCATCTCTTTGTCGCGCCCATGCTTGAGCGCCTGCTCGAAGGCGTCGGCGGCATTGCGCAGATCGGAGAGCTTGGTCCGGTAGATGTTGCCGATCTTCTTGAAGATCGTGAACTTGTGCCGCGGATCTGGCATCGTCTCGAGCAGCGCGCTCATCCCCTCGATCACGCCCAGCCAGTTGCCCGACGACTCGTCGTCGGCGATCTCGCGCAAAAGGTCCGCCTGCAGGTCCGGCGTCGATTTCTCCGGGAGATCGAAGGAGAAGCTCTGGCTCGCATCGGAGCCACCGCTGTCGGCGCTGCGGTCGTCGACGATCCCCGGCTCGTCGCTGGAGCCCGCCTCGTCGTCGTCGCCCGCCTCGTCAGCGTCGCCCGCCTCGTCAGCGTCGCCCGATTCGTCGCCGTCGCCCGATTCGTCGCGCAAGCTCGGCTCGTCGCTGGCGCCCGGTTCGTCGCTTTCGTGTGGCTTCTCGACGGAGCGCGGGTCCTCGCCTGTCACCTCGGGAGCCGCCGAGTCGGCAAGGGCACGGGCCGCATCGGCTTCGGCGTCATCTCTCAGGCGATCGGGGATGCGCAGGTCGATCGAAGATCCCGATTCGCCGAGGATCGGCAGGTCGAAGTCCGAGTCCTCGTGCGCGTCGTCGTCGAATCCCGGCCCGTTCCCTCCGCTCTCTTCGATCCCTTCGTGAAAATCGAAGAGCTCGTCGTTGACGTCGAGGGACCCTCGAGCGTCGA
>JAGQJP010000532.1 GCA_020430585.1 Myxococcales bacterium
CCCAGAACTGCGGTGGCGCGGTCGCCTGTCCCTCTGGCTATGCTTGTACGGCCGCTGGCACGGTGAGCGTCTGTGTCAAGAGCGTGACGCCGGTCGACAGCCCGACGATCGACAACCCGACGATCGACAACCCAACGACGGGGACGCCGACGACGGGGACGCCGACGACGGGGACGCCGACCGGGACCACGGGCGGCACGACGGGCACCAATGGCACGCCGGTCACGGGTGGCACCGACCCGACGACCTCGCTCGAGAAGAAACCCTCGAGCGGTTGCTCGGTGACCAACGCCGGCGCGAACCCGAGCTCGCTCGTTGGCCTGCTGCTGCTGCTTCTGGGTGGCGTGATCATTCTCTGGCGCCGCCGCACGATCTGAGAGCGTAGCCCCAAGCTCAATCCGACTATCGCCTCCAGCTCGACCCGCGCACAGCCCCGAATCGACCCGAGCCCAGCTCCGAATCGACCCGAGCCCAGCTCCGAATCGACCCGAGCCCAGCTCCGAATCGACCTGAGCCCAGCTCAGTGCAGGTAGCGGCCCTTCTCGTCGTCTTTCACGACGGAGAGGTGGGAACGGGTCTTCTTCTTGTGTTTTTGGCGGATGCGCCAAAGGTGCCATTGATCGAGCCAGTAGCGCGGACGCCAGTAGCCCGTGACGATCAGGATCCCGAAGAGCAGACCGCCAAGATGCGCGCTGTAACTGACCCGACGCTGGGCCAGGAGCATCAGCAGCTCGAGGGCGAGCTCGAGGGGGATCAGCCACTTCGCTCGCATCGGCAGCACGAAGAACATGTAGATCTGGGAGTCGCTCCAGACGAGCGCGAAGGCGGCCGTCAGCCCGATCACCGCGCCAGAAGCGCCGAGGTGAATCGCGTTCGGGCCGAAGGCCGCAAAGAAGAATGAGCTCGGCGAGACGCCGAGGAGCGTGACAAGGAGGCTCAAGAGCAGCGTCATCAGGCCGCCACCGACACCGCAGACGAGATAGAAGATCAGGAAGCGCCTGGGCCCCCAGCGCTGTTCGAGCGGCGAGCCGAAGATCCAGAGCATGAACATGTTCATCAGGATGTGCATCGGGTCGCGCCAATCGTGGAGAAAGGCGTACGTCCCGACCTGCCAGACGAAGAGCTTGTCGAAGACGTGCTTGGGCATCAACGTCAGCTCGAGCATCCCGCGGGCGAGCGGCCCGCCCCCCATCCAATTGAAGACGATCAGCTCGATGACGTAGATCGCGAAGTTGATGATCAAGAGGATCTTGACCATCCGCGTCAACGGCCCGAAGAGGTTCACCCCGCCCTGGGGCATCTGCGCCCGCAGGCGCCGATTCTCACTCATTTTGCGTCTCTCCCCAGCGCCTCGGCGCCAAACCAGCGGGCCATCACGGATGCAGCCGGCTTACCCCGTGGAGTATAGCCCCGATCCGTGGAACCACCAAGCCCGTCCACCCAATTCCAGAAGACCACCCCCGCGAGGGCGCGTTCGCCGTTCCAGACCCGGGCGAAGGCCTCGTAGCAACGGCGCTGCATTTCGAGGTCCAGCTCTCCCTTGGTCACTTCGTCCCACGGTCGCGCCGCGGCGTGGCGAACGCTGCGGTAGCCGAGCTCGGTGAAGATCAACGGTTTGTCGACCGTTCGCAACCAGCGACGCAGCCGGCGGCGATGCACATCCCAGGCGCGCACCAGCTCGATCAGCGGTGGGCGGTCGCGGCGGTCGGTCAGGCCGAAGTAGCCACTCATCCCGACGACGTCGACGGAATCCCAGAACGAGACGCGTCGATAGTGGTCCCAGTTGGCGTTGTAGATCAGCGTGCCCCGATAGACCGTGCGCACGCCGGCGATCACGGTGCGCCAGCGTCGCAAGAAACGCTCGCTCGAGCTGAGCTCAGAGCCGACGACGAAGTGCGTCGCCCCGCTGGACTCGGCGAGCTTGGCGTAGGCCAGGATCCATGCGGTGTAGCTCTCGAAGAATCGCTTCCAGGACGTGGGCCGAAGCGTGCCGCGCCACTCGTTGGGCCCCTTCTCGGCGACACGGACGATCGGCATCAGGATCACCTCGAGCCCCTTCGCCCGCGCTTGGGCGATCAGCTCCTGGAGCCAGGTCGTCGACGCCGTTCGCGCGTCGGCGTAGATCCGGGTGTCGCGGATCGTGCGGATCTTCGAGATCGGCACCAGCGCGACGTGGGTCGCCCCGTGGCGCCGAATCTCGTCGAAGAGCGCCGGGTAGCTCAGCGAGAAGTGGCCCGGAATGACCAAGAGCGAGACCGCCTTGATCAGGCGTTTCGGCGCGCGGGGCAACGGCGACTCGGCCATCGTCCGATACTTGTATCGAAGGAGCAGCTCGCGGGCGCCATATCCGAGGGCGATGAGCGCGATGGCGCCGATCACCCAGAGGAGCAGAGTGGAGCGTCGCATCGTGTTCGGTTCAGCGATATCGGCTCATGAACTCGCCGATCTTCTGGTAGGCCTCGCGGAGAACCTGCTCCGGCGGTAAGAAGACGACGCGGAAGTGCTTGGTTCCCGGGAGCTGGCCAAAGCCGGAGCCCGGGACGACGACGACCCCCGTTTCGCGCAGCAGGCCCTTGACGAACTCGTCGTCCGAGCCCTCGACCTCGAGCTTCGGAAAGGCGTAGAACGCCCCCTTCGGAGCCACGCACGAGATCCCGTCGATCGCGTTGAGCATCTCGACGGTGATGTCGCGCCGACGCTGCAGCTTCTCGATCGCCGGCTCGAGGTGCGAATGGTCGCCCAGGAGCGCCGTGGCGATGGCAAACTGCTCGGGATGGTTCGCCGACAAGCGCGCGCGCAAGAGTTTGTTGATCGCCTCGATGTACGAGGCGAGGCGCCGCCGATCGCCGCTGACGATGCCCCATCCGATGCGAAACCCCGGGGCGAGATAGGACTTCGAGAGCCCGTTGAAGGTGATCACCGGGACGTCGGCGTCCAGAGAGGCGAGCGACGTGTGGTGGCCGCGATCGAAGAGCAGCTTGTCGTAGATCTCGTCGGCGAAGATCACCAGATCGTGGGCCTTTGCCAACTCGATCACCCCGCCGAGGGTCTCTCGGCTGCAGACCGAGCCCGTCGGATTGTTCGGGTTGATCAGCACGATCGCACGGGTCTTCGCGTCGATCTTCGAGGCGATATCAGCGAGGTTGGGTTGCCAACCGTTCGATTCGTCGAGATAGTACGGGTTCTCCTGGGCGCCGAGCTTGTGCAGGATCGCCGAATAGAGGGGATAGCCCGGCGTCGGCAGCAGCACGTTCTCGCCGGCGTCGACCAGGGCACTCAGACAGATGTCGATCCCTTCGCTCGCGCCGGTCGTCACGAAGATGTCGTGAATGTTGACAATCCCGTTCGTCTCCGCCTCTTTGGCGATCGCGTCGCGGGCGGTCTGCAAACCGGAGGATGGCGCGTAGCCGTTGCGATTGTCGAGCATCGCTCGATACGTCGCCTCGACGATCGGC
Source organism: Myxococcales bacterium (assembly GCA_020430585.1). GTDB lineage: Bacteria > Myxococcota_A > UBA9042 > JAGQJP01 > JAGQJP01 > JAGQJP01. The sequence goes on from JAGQJP010000532.1 coordinate 3,456, forward strand.
GCTGGCGTCTGGAAGTCGTAGAGGTTCGGATCGCCGATGTTCAGGTAGAGCATCGGGATCCCCGAACGGGCGACCTCCTGTGCCAACACGACGATATCGCGAACCGCATATCGGATGTTCTCGGTACGAATAGCCGGTCGAATTTCTGGGCGCATGCGCGACTCACTCCTGATCGGTCACAGCGAAGTACTACGGTACCGACTACCGATCGCGAATTCAACCGCAATGTCCACTGGCTAGCTTCGCGAGCGCCTACGACTTGACAGAACCACGGGCTCTGTCACTATGATCCGCCGAAGGCGAACCAAAGGAGCTCACCATGTCCCGTCTGTTCTTGCTCTGTGCCAGCGGCTTCGGCTTTCTCGCCGTCGCGCTGGGAGCGTTCGGCGCCCACGCGCTCCGCTCACGGCTCGAGCCGCGCATGCTCGAGATCTTCGAGGTCGGCGTTCGCTACCAGATGTATCACGCGTTGGCCCTCGCCTTCGTCGGCCTCGCGCTTGCCCGCTGGCCACAGAACACGCTCTTTCCCCTCGCGGGTTGGGCGTTCGTCGCGGGCGTCGCGATCTTCTCGGGCAGCCTCTACGTTCTGGCGCTGACAGGGGTGAAGTGGCTCGGCGCGATCACACCGATCGGCGGCGTCGCCTTCCTGGTGGGCTGGCTCTCGCTGATCGTCGCAGCGTGGCGCGCCGCCTGAGGCGCGGCGGGGTACCTTCCCTCCGACGACGCGACGCGCCTGAGAAGACGGCATGGTCCGCGCGGAGCGGTCAGGCGTTATGGCCCGCGCTGGAGCGGTCAGAAGACCCCGAGACCGCCATCGCCATCGAGGATCG
>JAGQJP010000533.1 GCA_020430585.1 Myxococcales bacterium
CCAACGCGGCGATGAAGATCGCCGCCAGGTAGACGTAGAAACGCTCGTAGGCGTCGATCGTCGCAACGGAGGTTCGACGCACTCGGCTCGGCGCTGGTCGGGTGGGGTTCGGCATCGTCCTACTTCGAGATCCGGACACCGGCGCGCTGGCCACGGGTCTCTTCGAGGTGCACTTCGATCGCGCTCAGCGCTGGGGCCGCCAAGCGCTCCCAGATCGCCGTCGCGAAGTGATGCGCCAGGTTCTCCATCGTGATGTTGTTCACCGGCAACAGCGTCACGTCGCTCAACGGAAAGCGAAACTCCGAAGCGCCGTAGCTCACCTGAACGACGTCGCCGATCTGGTCGACCCGCAGATGAGGGCTCTCGGCTGGGAGCAGGATCTGATGGTCCAACTCTTCGCAGAGTTGGCGCACCTCGGGCCTTAGCCGCTCGATATCGACGAGGCAGCCATCCTCGAGGCGGTCGCCGAATAGGCTCAGCGTGAGATAGTAGTTATGCCCGTGCATCCACTCCCGAGACTCGGCTCCGAAGATCGTGAAGTGGGAGGCCGAGAAGTGAAAATACTCTTTGGCCAACTGGAGCGAATACTCGATCGGCATCGAACCCCTGTCCTGCCTCCGTCGGAGGCTTGCGATCGACGTGCGCGCCGCGCTACGGCGTGCTGAGCGCCATCGGCAAGATCGTACCGTTGCAAAATCGATGGCCGCCGATCGCGAAATCGGCGAGGAAGACCGCGAACTCTTCCGCCGACAGCGGCGCCTCGTATCCGGGAAACGCGCTCTCGAGCATCTCGGTCTGCACCGCTCCGAGTGCGACGCAGTTGACGTGCACCGAGCGCTCGACGAGCTCGACGGCGAGGCACTCGGTGAGCGCGGCGAGAGCGGCTTTCGCGCTGCTGTACGCCGAGAGGCCGGGAAACTTCACGCTCCCCTGAACGCCGCCCATGCTCGACAGGTTGACGACGTGGCCCACGCCGTCTCGCCCCATATGGGGCAGAAAGGCGCGGATCAGATGGACGGGCGCCATCACGTTGATCTTCCACATCAGCGCCCAGTCGTCGTCGCTGAGCTCGGCAAAGGGACGATTGACGATTGCGCCGGCGTTGTTGATCAGCACGTCGACCCGTTTCAGCGTGCCGAGCATCCGCGGAAGCAGTTGCTCGGCGAGCGTTGGCGAGGTCAGGTCGCAGGACTCGACGAAGATCTCACCCGATAGCGCGGCGCAATCGCTGCGCAGCTGCTCCAGCCGATCCCGACGGCGGGCGACGGCGAGCACGCGGTGCCCCCCGGCGACGAGGCGCTTGGCCGTCTCGCGACCGATTCCGCTCGATGCTCCCGTGATCACGACATTGCGCATACCCACTCCTTTCCGAGACGCCAGAATACCAGAGCTCGCGGCCAAATCAAATGCTCATCCGCTCGCGTAACCATTCGGCGGTGAACCGCCAGGCGTGTCGCGCGCGTCGATCGCCGATCACGCCCATGTGGTCGACCTCGGGGATCTCCAACAACACGGCGTCGGCGATCGGCGCCAGGAAACGCCGAGCCGACTCGCAACGACAGTAGAGACGATCCGCCGTTCCGCAAAACGCCAGCACCGGAACGCTCAGCCTCTGCAACGAAGCGGTGTAGTCCATACCCGACCGAGCGCGAATCCGCCCCGTCCGGGCAAAACGCAGCAGATCGAGGACATAGGACAGCGGCTCGTCGCTCGAGCCGATCCCCAATCGCCGCGCCGGGAAATATCCGACACCTCGGGCAACGGCGCCCCATGCCTCGAGGAGAGCCCGTTTCGCCGCCCAATGTAGCGCAGAGGGCTCGTCATGGACGTTCCAGAGGTTGCAGGCGAAGGCGACGAACGCTCGAATCGGCGCATCGCTGCCCAAGCCCGCTGCCCAATAGAGACCGGCGTGCGCCGTCAGGCTGTGTCCAACGAAGGCGAGTGGCCGCGACGGCTCCCGCTGGCGAACCCACTCGACGACCTGGGGGATGTCGCGCTCGACGATCTCGTCGTACCCCCAACTCGCCCCTTGCGCCACGCGGTCGCGCTCGTCACCGCGCCCGCGGCAGTCGAAGGCATAGACCCGAAAACCCGCGCCCGCCAAGGTGCTACACAGCCCCGCTCCCCGAGGACGCTCCACGGAGCGACGGTCAGCCATCATCGCATGCCCGACGATCGCCACGCCCACCGGTTCACCGGGCCCATCGTACTGATCGATCCCGACCGTGTACCCATCGACCGAGAGGCGGTGGGCCCTGGTGGCCAGGCGTTCAGCGCTCACGGTCGGGTCGTCTCGGGGGTGGGCTTCGGCGTGGGCTTCGGCG
>JAGQJP010000534.1 GCA_020430585.1 Myxococcales bacterium
CCCGAATCAGGGCGGCACGCAGTCCAAATGGTCGATCGGGGTCAGCGCGTTGACGGGGATGATGAAGACCAAAGCGACCGATGGCCGTGCGTTCGAAGAGCAGATCGCCTTCGGCGTGACGGTCTTCCCGAACACGTCGAGCTGCACGGCGCCGCCCTACAACGACACCTACATCGACGTCAACAACAAGGGCAACTACGTCGAGCCGGCGTTCAGCCCGGCGAACACGACGACCCAGTCGACTCGGGTCGCCGGGTACCTCGGCGACCTCTCACCAGGGGGATCGACGCCGATCATCACCTCGATGGAGGCGACGAAGAACTACTTCAAGGCGAACTATCAGAAGTACGCCGACCAGCGCAAGTTCATCATTCTGATCACCGACGGGTCGCAATCGTCGGGCTGCTACGATGGTTCGGAGACGATCCCGAACGCGATGCGCGACATCGCGCGGCTGCTCTCCGAGGGCTGCTTCAACTCGGCCAACCCGTCGCAGGAATCGATCAGCGCGACGACGTGCGCCCAATCGGGCTGGATCAAATTCGGCATCCGCACCTTCGTGATCGGATTCGGCACGGGGATCAACCGGAACCAGCTCAATACGCTCGCCTATTACGGCGGGACCGTCAGCTTCGTCGGCGTCAATCCCGCTGACTGTCTGGTGGCCAACACGACCGTCGACTGCTTCGTTCGCGCGAACATCCCCGCCGAGCTGACGTCGGCGATGAACAAGATGGCCAAGGAGATCTCGGACGAGATCTGCGATGGCAAGGACAACAACTGCGACGGAAAGGTGGACGAGGGCTTCGACGTCTGGGCCAACAACGACGGCAAGACCACGATCGAGTGCACGGGCACGAACGGTGTTTGCTCCGAGTTCAAAGGCCACCGCGAGTGTAAGAACGACACGACCGTCGTCTGCTCGGTCGACCCAGGCGGTACCGAGTACAAGGGCACGCCGGAAATCTGCGACGGCAAGGACAACGATTGCAACGGGATCATCGACGACGGCTTCACCTACAAAGATCCCGTGAGCGGACAGAACGTCGAGGTCGGCAAGACCTGTAACGGGATCGGTGAGTGCGGGCCCGGGGTCGTCGAGTGCCGCTGCCCCGTGGGTCAGACGACCTGCCAGGAGGCGGACAAGATCGGCGTCTGCTCGTCGAACCCGAACGGCTCGAACCCGCAGGACAAGCCCGAGATCTGCGACGGCAAGGACAACAACTGTAACGGTGAGATCGATGAGGGGCTGACGGGCGAAAACGTGACCTGTGGCCTCGGACAGTGCCAGCACACCACGCCGGGCTGCATCGACGGTAGCCCGGGGAGCTGCGATCCCTTCGACGGCAAGCAGGAAGAGAAGTGCGACAACATCGACAACGACTGCGACGGGATGATCGACAACTTCGTCACCGAGTGCTCGTCGGTCTGCGGTAACGGGAAGAAGCTCTGCACGAAGGGCCAATTCGGTCCGTGCTCTGCCGCGGAACCGACCGAAGAGGTCTGTGACGGGATCGACAACGATTGCAACGGCAAGACCGACGATGGCGCCAAATGCCCCAACGAGGGCGAGATCTGCCTCTGCGGCAAGTGTCAGAAAGCGGCGGTCAACGGGGAGTGCCTCGGCGTCGGCGACAACGTGATCGTGATCGATGGCTACTGCGTCGTGCCGAGCTGTCCCGGGAGCTTGGTCTGCAACACCAACACGGGTAACTGCGACGGTACGCCGATTCCGCCCGACCCGGGCCCCGATCCCGTTCCCGAGCCCTGGGAGCCCGATCCCGACACGAATGTCGGCACCGACGGAACCCACAGCGACACGGGCGTCAACCAAGATGGTGACAATCCGATCGGCAACGACGGCACGAACACCAACGATGACGGCAGCAACGTCGGCAAGGACGGCAACGGCACGAACGATGACGGAACGGGCACCGACGGAAGCGGAACCAATGGCGACGGGAGCGGAACCAATGGAGACGGCAGCGCGATCGGCGACGGCAAGGGCGGCAGCTCGAGCAAATCGGGGTGCGGCTGCTCGTCGATGCAAGAGCAGGATCCGACGCATGAGCTCGCGGGCGCCTTTGCCTTGCTGCTGCTCGGTTTCGTCTTCTACCGCCGTCGACGCACCCTCGACAGCAACGACTAGAGCCCACCCCACACTCGAACGCTCGTAGGCGACTCGCGCTAGCGATCGAGGTTGTAGGCCTTGATCTTGTTGTAGAGCGTCTTCCGATCGATCCCCAAGAGCCTCGCCGCCTCGGTCTTGTTCTGCTCGGTGCGCTCGAGCACGCGTTGGATGTGCCGCTTCTCGAGGGCGGAGAGGGTCACGAGCTCGTCCGTCACCTCGTCGGCGCCCGAGGCGATCAAACCATCGCTCGGCAGTAGATGGTCCAGCGACGTCAGATCGTGAGCGACGATGCGCTCGTCGCTGCAGAAGAGGCAGAGGTTGTACACCACCGTCTCGAGCTGGCGAATGTTGCCGGGCCAATCGTAGAGGCAGAGGCCGCGCATCGCCCGCGACTCGATCTCACGCGGCTCGCAGCGATGCTCGTCGGCATACTTGCGGACGAAGTGATCGACCAGCATCGGAATGTCCTCGCGGCGCTCGCGCAGCGGCGGGACGATGATCTGCACGACATTCAGCCGATAGTAGAGGTCCTGACGGAACGAGCCCTCTTCGATCATCCGCTCGAGGTTGCGGTTGGTGGCGGCGACGACGCGAGCGTTGACGGGGATCAGTTGCTTGCCACCGACGCGACGGATCTCGTGCTCTTGGAGCACACGCAACAGCTTGACCTGCATCGCCGGCGACATGTCTCCGACCTCGTCGAGGAAGATCGTGCCGCCCGAGGCGACCTCGAAGAGCCCGGGTTTGTCGCGGTCGGCCCCCGTGAAGGCGCCGCGAACGTGACCGAAGAGCTCACTCTCGAGCAGCGAGTCCGTGAGGGCGCCGCAGTTGATCGAGACGAAGTTGTTCCCCTGGTTCGGCCCATTGAAATGCAGCGCACGGGCGATCAGCTCCTTACCCGTGCCGCTCTCGCCGACGATCAAGACGGGCATCCCGCTGTCGGTGACACGGTCGAGGAGATGGAAGATCTTCTGCATCTTCGTCGAGCGCCCGATGATGTTCTCGTATTTGTACTTGAAGGCCAGCTCCTCGCGCTGCTGGCGCACCATCTTCTTGGTCTCGAGCAACTCGACCGATTGCTCCGCCAGCTTCTGCTGGAGCTTGCGGTTGAGCGAGTCGATCTCGGCGAGCGCCGTGCGCAGCTCCTCCTGTGTCTTCTGCTTCTCTTCGAAGAGCCGTGCGTTGCGAATCGCGATCGACGCCTGGTCGGCGAAGGCCTCCATGATGCGCAGGTGGGTATCGTTGAACGCCCCACGTTGGAAGCGGTTGTCCATGTAGATCACGCCGATCACCTCGCCCGCCACGCGCAGCGGGAGGCAGAGGATCGAGCGCAGCTTGAGGGAGTAGATGCTCATCGCCTCGCTGAAGCGGTCGTCGGACATCGCGTCGACCGAGAGCAGCGGCTCCCCTGTGCTGAAGACGGTCTCGGCGATCGAGAAGCTGATCTTCTGGCGCGTCTTGTTGATCGACTCGCGATCGATGTTGCGGGCGACGCGAATTTCGAGCTCGGAGCCATCGTGGAGGATCAGGAACCCACGTTCGGCCCCCGTGAGCTCGATCGCCGCGTCCATGATGTCGTCGAGGAGCCGCGGCAGCGAATGCTGGCTGTTGATCCGCTTGTAGATCGACAACAGGCGCGTCATCAAGAAATCGGACAGCTGGTTGGTTCGTTCGAAGAGGCTGATCACCCCTCCCCCCCTTTCCCATGTGAGGCTCTGCGCGCCGCGTTGGATCAACGCGAGCAATGTACCGTCGGCGAATGCCTGGCGGCAGAGTCCCTTGCTGACGAAGGCGTCGAGCTTGTCCTCTGGCACGCTGCGGGCGATCTCGTCGACGCATTCTTTGACCCGCACGGCGCGTTCGTGCGCCGCGCTGAGCTCTCCGACCCGCTGAAAGCAGGCGAAGAGCGCGTAGTGAACCTGCCAACCGAGATCGGTGTCGTCGATCTCGGCATAGAGTGTCTCCGCTTCGCGGGCGCGAGCCAGGGCGACGTGGGCGTCGCCAAACGGCGCCTCGCGCCAGATCTCGCTCGCGCGCAGACAGGCGGCGACGCGTAACGATTTGTGGTCGTCTCCGTCGAGCTGTGGCATCAATTGATCGAGCTGCTGCTGGGCCTCGTCGTAGCGACCGAAGCGCAGCTCCAATTCGACGCGGTGAAGGCGCGCGCGCAAGACGTCGGGCGTCGAGCGCAGCGCCTCGAACAGCCCCTGCGCCTGGTCCAGATGACTGCGGGCCTCGCTCTCGAGAAGCTCGACCGAGGCGATGTCGAACAGCGTCAGGTGGGTCAGCGCCATCATGTAGCGGTTTTGCAGGCGTTCGGCGACAGCGAGGCTCTCGCGGCACAACTCCCGAGCGCGGTCGAGCTCGCCGAGGATCGAATAGAGCAGCGCCAGATTGGCCCCAGCTTGGACGATCTGCGGCTTGGCATTCAACTCGCGGGCGAGGGAGAGGCTGTTCTCGTAGAACTCGAGGGCTCGCGCGTAGTCGCTGCGGTTGTGGTAGGCGACGCCGAGGTTCATGTACGTCACCGCCATCCGCACGCGATGCCCGATTCGACGCGCCACTCCCAGGTTCTGCTCGTAGCACTCGATCGCCCGATCGAGATCGCCCCACTGGTGGTAGACGATTCCCATCGAGTTGTAGAGATAGACCGTCGTCTCGTCGTCGCCAACGGTCTGGAAGTGCGCCAGCGCGCGTCGATAGGTGTCGATCGCCCTCTGATAGTCACCGCGATAGAAGTGGACGCGCCCCAGATAGATCTCGATCTCGCCGCGCAGACCGAGCCCGCGGCGAAAGGTCGGGCTCTGCTCGTCTTCGGTCGCCAAGACGCCGTCGATCGTCGAGAACGCCTGACCCGCGGTCTCCAACGCCTCGGCGTCGTGCCCGAGCTGTTGCAATCCCTGGACGAGGAGACAGCCGAGCTCGGCGTGCGCGAGGCCCTCGGTCGAAGCGAAGCGCTCGCGCACCATCGCCACGGCATCGGAGAGATCGCCCCGCTGCAACAGAATGCGAGCCAGAAAAACGGGATTGTCCGCGCCATCGAGCTCGGCGCGGCGATAGATCTCGAGCGCCGAGTCGAGATCGCCAACGCGAAACTCACACTCCGCCAGCGAGAGCAGCAGCTCGGCCCGCAGGTCGGCAGGAAGCTGGTCGGCGTGCTCGAGGGCCGCTCGACAGGCGTGCGCCGCTTCGTCGAAACCGTATCCGCGCATGAAGCTGCGCGCCGCGATCAGCGTCTCTTGTGCCGACTCGCGCACCTCGCCGACGGCGAGCAGATGCGGCACCAGATCGTGGGCGAGCTGCCCGCGATCGAAGCGCTGAAGCTCACCGAGCTTGCGTAGCCAGGCGATCAAGCGAACACGAAGTGCCGAAGCGCCAATCGATTCGGGACTGATGACCGCTGCCAAAAGCGGATTCGCCGCGCGATATACGGGTTCGGTCTCTTCGAGACCCATCTCACTCAACGGGACAAGGCCGCGACGAAGCGAGAGCCCAGCGGTCTGCCGCTCGATCAGGCCGCGGGCGACGAGCAACTCGAGATGTCGCCTGAGGGCGTCGTGCGAGAGCTGACAGATCTCGCTGAACGCCGAGAGATCGAGAGGATGTCCGATCGCCGCCGAAGCGGCGAGGAGGTACTGCACCTCGGCGGGGAAGCGCTCGACGCGACGACGCAGCGCCGCTTGCACCGACTGCGGGGCGGCGCCGAGGTCGCTCGGTAGCTGGCGCACGAGGAGCTTCTCGCCGACGAGGCTGACGACCCCATCGTCGTGGAGATCTCCGAGGATCTCCTCGATGAAGAGCGGGTTTCCGCCCGACGTGCGATAGGCGTACGCGACGAGCTCCTCGGGGATCCGGCGTCCGGGAAAGGTTCCCGAGAGCCACTCGCGCACCGCCGACTGATCGAAGGGCGCCAGCAGCTCGACCCGAAAGAGCGGCTCGTGCTCGTCGCTGAGGGCGCGCAGGCTCGCGCCGTTGCCCTGCTCGACGTTCGCCGCGACGAGCAACATCAGACGCGCCGCGGGGTCGTCGCTGCCGCGCAGATAGCTGAGGTTGTGGAGGAGCAGCTCGAGCACCGAGAGCGAGGCCTGGTCCATCAGCTGGGCGTCGTCGATCATCAGCGTCAGCGGAGCGAGCCGCGCCGCCTCGAGGATCAGGCGGGTGATCGCGTCGACCAGGCGCTCTCGGCGCTGGGCGCTCTCGGCGAGGACCGTCACCTCGCGCGGTCCCGAGCCAAAGAGCTGGTCGATCGCCCCAAATGCGTCATCGAGGGACGTCGAGAATTGACCTCGCAGCCACTCGATCAGCTGACGCGCGACGCGCCAGGGGCTCGGGTTCGGCGCGCAGGTAGTATCGAACAGACTCTGTTCGGCGAGTTGGAGATGGCGCTTGAACTCCGCCAGCAAGCGCGTCTTGCCGACCCCGCTCTCGCCGCAGACGAGGGCCAACGTCGGCGAGGCGTTCGGCCCGGCGTCTCGGGAGTAGGTCAGGCGGCGCTGCGCCTCGATCAACTCGTCGAGCAGCGCGTGACGCGCGACGAAGCGATGGGTCTGCAGGTAGCCGCTCACCGTGCGCTCGGTCTCGATCGCGAAGGACGTCTCGAAGCGTTGGTTCAAGGCGACGATCGCCTCGGCGGCCTGCGCGACGCGCGCCCCGGGCGACTTCGCCAGCAGCCGCTCGATGAAGAGGTCCGCCGCTGGCGGAAGCTCGGGGTTCAGCGCAGACGGCGGAGCCCATGGCTGCTGCAGGTGTGCACCGATCAGCTCTTGCAGCGAGTCACCCGAGAAGGGTGTGCGCCCCGTGAAGAGCTGATAGGCCAGCACGCCGACGGCGTAGAGGTCGGACATCGGCGTCGGCATCTGGTTCTGAAACAGCTCGGGCGCCATGTAGAGCAGCGTCCCCGAGAGCACGTCGCGCTCGTCCTGTCGACGCGCGAAACCGAAGTCGAGCAACCTCAGGCGGTGTTCGGGATCGGCTCCGCCGAGGACCAGGATGTTCTCGGGCTTGATGTCGTTATGAACAAAGCCGCGACTGTGGACGTACTGCAAGACCCGCAACAACTGGACCAGCAGCTCGAGGCGGTCGTGCAGATCGAAGGGCTCGGAGCGAACGGCGTCGAGGATCGTCGGGCCGTCGATGAAGTCGGTGGTGAAGAAGTAGCTCGTCCCCGTCGCGTCGACGCCGAAGTCATAGACCGAGGCGAGGTTGGGGTGGTTCAACGTCGAGAGCAGCTCGAACTCGCGCGTCAGCATCCGCACCAAGCGCGAGACGCCCTTTCCGGCCTCGAGGGTCAACAGTTTCAGCGCCAGATCGCGCTCGGGATGCAGCGTGTCGGTCACGCGATAGACCTGCGCCGTCGCCCCCTCTCCGAGGCGCTCGCGAACCGTGTATCGTCGCTGAACGGCTTGCGGAATCCCCATCGTCCCTCGTCTCCGTCGAACGCGGAGCCAGACTACCCGTGTCGCACGGGCTCTCGGTTACATCGGCTGCAGAAACTTGGCGACGATCTTGCGCACGCCGTGATTGGGAAAACGGACGGTGATGCGCGAGAAGGGGCCGACGCCCGACGCGTGCTGTACCACGCCCTTGCCGAACTTCGTGTGATAGACCGTCGCGCCGATCTCGAAGCTCCCCGCTGATTCGGCGCTGGTGGCGCCCGCAAATCTGCGGTCGATCGAGTGCTCGTCGTGGATCTGAGCCTCGCTACGGTCGATCTCCCGCCCGAAGCGATCGGTCTCGCCGCGCCCCCCATCGATCGCCCGCCCGAGGGGCCCGACGTCACCTCGCTCCTCGGCGACGAGCTGCGACTCATCGTCGGCGTGGGATCCCGGGCGCAGGGCGTCTCGCGGAACGCGGGCGACATGGTTCGGCATCGACGAAGAAAACTGACGCTGCCTCTGTGAGGGCATGTTCATGAACGCATCGGTGTCGAGCAGCTCCCGCGGCACGTCGTCGAGGAACGGCGACGGCGGATTGACCACGGGCGGCCCATTGAAGCGACGACGCGAGCGCGCGTTGGTGATGAACAGCCGCTCGCGCGCTCGGGTGAAAGCGACGTAGCAGAGGCGACGCTCTTCCTCGAGCGCCTCGCGCTCTTTCGAGTTGAAGTGGGGGAAGAGGCCGTCCTCCATCCCGATCAGGAACACCGCGCCGAACTCGAGGCCCTTCGAGCTGTGGATCGTCATCATCGTCACCATCTCGAGGGGCTCGTCGAGCTGATCGATGTCGCTTTCCAGCGCGATCTGGTCGAGAAAACCCGCCGCCGACGGATCGCTCGCCACGCGGACGAACTCGGAGCACGCGTTGAGCAGCTCGTGGACGTTTTCGACGCGGCTCTCCGCCTCGATCGTGTCTTCACGCTTGAGATATTCGACGTACTCGGTGCGGTCGAGGACCAGCTCGGTCATCCGCAGCGCGTTCAGCTCGGTGTACTGCGAGTGGAGCTCGTCGATCAGCCGACGTACGTCGCTCAAGGCTTTCTGGGTCTTGCGTCGACTCTCGACCGGGATCGTCGCGACGATCGCGTCGTACAGGCAGACATCGTTCGCCGCCTGATAGGTCGTCAGGCGATCGAGGGTGGTCTTACCGATTCCCCGCGGCGGGGTGTTGATCACCCGCAAGAGGTTCACGTCGTCTCGCGGGTTGACGGCGACCTTGAGATAGGCCATCAGGTCCTTGATCTCCGCCCGCTCGTAGAACTTGAATCCGCCGACGACGACGTAGGGCAGGTTCTTCGCGCGCAGAGCATCCTCGAGCACGCGGGACTGGGCGTTCGTGCGATAGAAGATCGCGATCTCCGAGAGCGGATAGTCGAACGTGCGCTTCAGCTTGAGCACCTCGGAGGCGACGAAGTCCGCCTCGTGGCGCTCGGTGAGGGTGCGCTCGTAGCGAATCTTCTGACCCCGCTGGTTCTCGGTCCAGAGGCGCTTGTCGGCGCGCTGCGGATTCTTGACGATCACCGCGTTGGCGGCGTCGAGGATCGTCTGGGTCGAGCGATAGTTTTGCTCGAGCTTGAAGACCGCCGTGTTCGGAAAATCGACCTCGAAACGGTAGATGTTCTCGATCGAGGCGCCGCGCCAGCGGTAGATCGACTGGTCGTCATCGCCGACGACGCAGATTTGGTGATGCGCGGCGAGCTGGCGGATCAGCAGATATTGGACGACGTTGGTGTCCTGGAACTCGTCGACCAAGAGGTAGCGCCAGCGGCTCTGCAGCTCACGACGGACGCCCTCGTTCTGTTCGATCAAACGCAGCAGCTGAAAGATCAGATCGCCGAAGTCCATCGCGCCCGCGCTGACCATCTTCTCGGTATAGCGGCGATAGACCTGACGCATCTTGCCGTTGAGAGGCTCGTCGTTCACCAGCTCGCGGTCCTCGGCGCTCCGGGCGAAATGCTTCGCCGAGTTGATGAAGTGCTGGAAGGAGCGCGGATTGAAGCGCTTGGTGTCGAGATCGAGCTCGCGCATCGTCTGGACGACCATCTTCTCTTGATCGCTGTCGTCGTAGATCACGAAGCTCGAGGGCCAGGGCAGCTCCGCGCTGTAGCGGCGCAGCAAGCGCAGGCAGATCGAGTGGAAGGTGCCGATCCACATGCTCTCGACCTCGAGGCCACAGAGCTTCTCCACCCGCTCGCGCATCTCGCGCGCCGCCTTGTTGGTGAAGGTCAGCGCCATGATCTCCCAGGGGCGCAAGCCCTTCTGCGCCACGAGGTAGGCGATCTTCGTCGTGATCACACGGGTCTTTCCGCTGCCCGCCCCAGCGAAAACGAGCTGCGGGCCGTTGTCGTAGAGCACCGCTTCGCGCTGCACATCGTTGAGGGCGTCGAGATTCATCAGAGCGCTCTCTCCAGAAGCTGGTATGCCGCGAGAAACGAGCCGTGGCGCTCGACCTCGCAGAGGGGAATCAGGGCTCCCTCGTGGCCTTCGACGTCGACGAGAAAGCTCTCCTCGGCGGGCAGAGCGTAGCGCCACTGTCCACCGAAGCGCTCACGCACGATCTCGGCCCAGACGAGGGCGCGCTCTTCGGTCGTCGGCGTGCTCTCGCCCTCCACGTCGTCGAGCCAGCGCAGGCGGACGAGCGGCTCGTCACCCGTCTCCTCGAGCGGTTCGGCGCGAACACGCTGAACGATCGACGAGACCATCGCCTGAGCGTCTCGTTCCGAAAACTCGACGAGCTGGCGATAGAGCGTCTCGGCGGCGTCGGGGAGCGGCGTCTCGAGCGTCTCGCCCTTCTCTCTGGCGACGTCGAGGGCGTGGCGAGCGTCGTCGATCGCCCCGAGCCTCGCGCAGGCCACCGCGAGTTGAAAATAGCCCGATCCCGTGCGAGGATTGACCGAGATCGCCTCTTCGAAACAGCGACGTGCCGCTTCGAGCTGGCGCAGCGCGAGATGCGCCGCCCCGAGGACGAGGTAATAGAGGTAGCGAAAGCGGATGTTGACCTTCAGCTCGAGGCCACCGAGCAAGGCGACCGCCTCGCGAGCGCGTCCGTCGGAGACGAGCCGCGTCGCCTGGTCGAGCGTACGCACCTTGCCAATGTTCATGCGATAGAGCAGCGATTCGAGCCAAGCCACCAGGTCACCTCGTCGTCACGAAGAGCCACGCTACCGTGCCTCTCGTTGTGTCGTCAAGATGTAGAAAAATTCCACAATGCGTGGTCGATGGTTACGCTTCGCTAGCGACGGGACGCCGCCAGATCCAGAGGAAGGTGATCGCGATCACTCCGCCGATCGCGCCGAAGATCTCGAACGCATAGGGCGGAAACGCGAAGACGCCGAGGACGAGCGCCGAGACGAGAGGAATCGCCCACCAGACGCGGGCGTCGAGCATCACCGCCATCCCCACGAGGAAGAAGACGTAGAGCGGAGCGCCGCAGGCGATCGACTGGGTCACGCTGACGCCAGCGATGGCGCAGCCGATCCACATCAGCGTGTTGGTGATCAACCCGCCCGTGAACAGACCCAGGCCGTAGCGGTTGATCCGCGTCTTGAGCAACGTGTTGCGCACGACGTAGAGCATCACCGCGCAGATCGCCAGCGTCGCCAGCGACGAGACGATCAGGTGGGTGTGCCCGAAGACCAGAATCCCGTTGCGGTGGAGATAGCCGAAGCCGAAGTTCCAGACGAGCCAGGCGACACCCGCGAGGGAGACCAGTCGCAGTCGGGTGACGCGGTGGGTGTCGATGTCGAGCTGGCGCTTGAGGTCCTTGAGCTCCCGCACCTCGGCACGTTCGGCACGTAGCTCGGCTCGCAGGGCGACGACCCGCGCCTTGAGCGCGGCGTCGGGAGCGGGGTGCTCGTCGAGCGCCTCGGCGGCGCGCTTGTAGTCCCGCGTCAATAGTGCCCGCTCGATCATCCAATCGAAGAGCTCGTGGAGACCGCGCTGGGCGTCGATATTCTCTGGCCAGATGCGCAGCGCCTGGCGGAAACCGAAGCGGCACTCCATCTCGTCCTGATGCGCGCCGAAGCTCCCCGTATTGAAGGCCGGGAAGCTGGTCGAGACCTCGTCGGCGTCGGAGGATCCGCGCAGCAAACGCAGGCGCGCCCAGGCTTCTCGCGAGAGCTGATCCGAGCTGCGGTGTCGCAGAAACGCCTCGAGGGCGAGACGTAGCTCTTCCGCGCTCTGGTAGCGGTCTTCCGGTTCTCTCGCCGTCGCCTTGTGCAGGATCGACACGAGCTCTCGAGGGACCGAGATCGGGTACTCCCGCGGCAGCGAGTTGTACGCCGAGCGCAGCATCGCCACAGGCGTGTCCCCGTCGTGGAGCGGCTGCTTGGCGACGATCTCGTGGAGCATCGCCCCGAGGAGATAGGTGTCGGTGTAGGGGCCGAAGCGCTGGCCCTCGCCGAGCGACTGCTCGGGCGACATGTGCACGAGCGTCCCGATGATGCTCGAGATCTCGTTGGCGTCGAGCATCCAGCTCGGCCGATCGTCGGCGATGCTCGCCGCCAGACCCCAGTCGACGACGTAGACCTCGCCGAAGCGGCCGACCATCACGTTGTCGAGCTTCAGATCGAGGTGCAAAATCCCGCGGGAGTGGGCGAGGTGGACGGCGTGACAGACGCGGATCAAGACGTTGATGTGCCACTCGATCGGATCTTCGATGCGAAAGGAGCGGGCGATCTCCTCTTCGTAGAGCACATCATCCCACGAGGTCCCCTCGACGCGCTTCATCACCAACAGCGGCGTGTCGTCCTCGCCGCGGCAGAGGGCATGGATCGGCACGATGTTCGGGTGCTCGAGGCTCCCGCTGATCCACGCCTCCCGCAGCAGCGCCCCGATGTTCTCCGCCGAGCGCGCCGCTGGGCGTAGCTGCTTCACCGCCACCTGTCGCTTGAGCGATGGTTGCTGGCCGAGGCGCACCTGGCCCATCCCCCCCTCGCCGAGGAGATCACCGACGCGCACGGCGGCGCCGACGTCGTCGAACGCGACGGGGCCTCCGCCGAGGTTGACCACGGTCTGCCGCACTGCGACGGTGCGCAGGTCGCGCCCTACCGTTCCCTGGCTGTCCGGCTCGATGTGGGAGATGTCGATTCCGCGCTGCCGCAGGCGCTCTTCGAAGGCGGGCTCGTCCTCGCGCTTGACGACGCCTGGTGCGGCACGAACCGTCTGTTTCGATGAATCCATCGGCGCTAGGCTCGCTACTCCACGGTCACGCTCTTGGCGAGGTTGCGCGGTTGATCGACGTCGGTTCCCTTCAGATCGGCAACGTAATAGGCCAACAGCTGCAACGGCACGACCGTCAAGAGAGGCTGAATATACCATGGAACATCGGGAACGTAGAGCGCATGGTCGGCGTAGCTCGCTACATGCTCGTCGGTCTCGCTACCGATCGCGATCACTCGCGCCCCACGGGCCCGAACCTCTTCCAGGTTGCCGAAGATCTTCTCGTAATGCGAGCCCTTCGGCATCACGACGACGACGGGCATCTGCTCGTCGATCAGGGCGATCGGCCCATGCTTCATCTCGCCTGCGGCGTAGCCTTCAGCGTGGATGTAGCTGATCTCTTTGATCTTGAGCGCCCCCTCGAGGGCGATCGGAAAGTTCGGGCCGCGACCGAGGTAGAGCATGCTCCGCGCGTTGACCACTTCGCGCGCGATGCGCGACAGCGCATCCGATTGCTCGAGGAAGAGCTGCTCCATCTGGGCGGGAACGCGCGAGAGCGCCTCGAGCACCTCCGTCGCCTGCGCCGCGCCGATCTGACCGCGGCGACGCGCCATCGTCACCGCGAAGAGCAAGAGCGCGACGATTTGGGTCGTGAAGGCCTTCGTCGAGGCGACGCCGATTTCAGGGCCCGCGTGGGTGTAGATCGCCGCATCCGAGCTGCGTGGAATGCTCGAGTCCAGTACGTTGCAGATGGTCAGCGCCTGCACACCGAACTCGCGCGCCATCTTCAGAGCCGCGAGCGTGTCCGCGGTCTCGCCCGACTGGCTGATCGTGACCAAGAGCGTCTTGTCGTCCAGCACGGGTTGACGATAGCGATACTCCGACGCCAGATCGACCTCGACGGGAATCCGGCAAAGCGACTCGAAGAAGTACTTGCCCACGAGCCCCGCGTGCCAGCTCGTGCCGCAGGCGATCAGCGCCAGGCGATCGAAGCGGCGATACCATTCGGGGTCGGTCGGCAGGTACTCGATGAAGACGTCGCCCTGTTCGAGAGAGATCCGCCCGCGCAGCGTGTCGGCGATCGCCCGCGGTTGCTCGTGGATCTCTTTGAGCATGAA
>JAGQJP010000535.1 GCA_020430585.1 Myxococcales bacterium
CGCCTGCGCAGGGTTGCTGATCCTCTTCACACAACTCGACTGACAGGTTTCAATCAAGACGTCGGCGGGGCCCGAACGGGCTTCGCCGCAGCGACCGCGCAAGGCGAACGGGTCAGGTGGAGCGGGCTGAATCGAGGTCAGGTGGAGCGGGCTGAATCGAGGTCGAGGTGGGGGGCGCGAAACGAGCGCGGGGTCCGAGCCCCCCGCGTCGATCGAGGATTCTGTGATCAGTTGTCGACGGTATCCGATTCCGTGTCGACGGTATCGGACTCGACATCGGCTTCGGTGTCCGCTTCGGTGTCCGCTTCCACGTCGCCGTTGTCGGTATCCGGCGTGGTCACGTCGCCCGTCGTGGTACCGGCAACACACCAGCCGAGGGAGAGATCGTTGTCCGAACCAGGACGATCGATCTCGGGGAACTGCGTACAGGTGAAGCCGTTCCCGCAGGTGCCCGTCTTGCAGAGCGCCGTACAGACACCTTGCGTCCCACCGTTGACGGCACGACACCAACCGGACTCGCACCACGAGCCAGCCGAGCAGTTGGCTCCCAGGGGAAGCGGGGCGACGCACTTGCTGTTGATGCAAGCGAGCGTACCGGAACAGTCGCCACTACCCGCGCAGGTACCGTTCTCGGAGACGTCCATCGAACCGTCGGGCTTCTTCTTCTCGCAGAGGTACTCGACCTTCGCCTTCCAGCCCGCGCCGAGGGCGATCACCGCCGCGACGCAACGCTCGGTGGCGTCGGCACACTTGAGGTCCGTGTCGCAGGCGCTGAGGCTCGAGTCCGTGCGGCTCGGCACGCAGATCGGATGGAAGACAGCGTCCTCGTCGGTCGACGCCAGGTTGCCATCGCTGATCCAGATCGTATCGCAATAGGACGGAATCGTGACCGTCGACTGACCGTCGTTGAACGTGATCGCCGGGCAATCGCTCTTGGTATGGCAGAACTGAATACAAGCGCCCCAACCGCCGCTCAGCGGCAGACAGTAGTCCGCGCCGGACTCGCACGGCTTCCAGCCGCAGGTGCCACCGTTGCAGACCGCGTCGGTGCCGCAATCGGTGTTGCTCGAACAAGTCTTCCAGGCACAGGCGCCGCCGGTGCAGGTCGCGCCGCTCGGGCACTCGGCCGCCGAGGAACATTGAATTCCGCTGATCGAACCGCAGCCGTCGAGCTTCGAGTAGACGCCCGGATCCGCCTTCGGCGCGACGCAGATCAACTTGCCGTCGTACTGGATCTTGGCCGGATCGGTCTCGCCGTTCGGAATGACGACCCCGCGGCAAACCTCGTCGTTCGCGCAGGTCGACGCGCCACCGTCTTTGAATTGCTTGTAGTTGCCGACCGATTCGGTCTCCCAGCATTCGCGGATCGTCGTCTGGCCCGAGCCGAGCTCGACCTTGTCACAGTACTTGAACGGGCTGTATACGCCGCTCGTGATCTGGATATCCTGGCCGACGCAAACGCCAACCGTCGAGCCCGAATTGAGCGCCGAACAATCGGCGTCGGTGTCGCAAACCGAGGTACAGGTGCCAGCGAAGCACCAGAAGTTGGTCGCATCACCCTTGTGGCAAGGATCCTGGTCGGTACAGCTGTCGCCGAGCTTCTTGTCGGTGCTGTCCTTGGCGCGGCAGAAGTAATTGAAGCCCGGGTTGTCCGAATCGTAGTTCGGCGAAAGGTCGCAGAAGCCGTCGGTTCCGCAGTCACCGTCTTTCGAACAGGTCGGAGGCACGCACATTCCCACGGGTACGTCGAAGAGCGTATCGGCGACGCATTTGTAGCCGTTGGGGCAGGTGTTCGTGCTCGCGTTCGGATCGCAGAACGTCGTGCAGAGGTCGTTGTAGGCGAACATACACGTTCCGGCGCCGGTCTCGCAGTTCTTGATGTAGAACCAGTCGGTGGCATCGAAGGTGCAGAACTCGCCCGGGCCGACGGTGCCCTGCTGTTTGGTCAGACAGACCGTACCGCTCGGGTAGTTGTCGGTGTCGAGGTAGTCGAGCAGCTGGATGCTGCAGATCTCGCCGCCACAGTCGGCGTTCGACTTGCAGGCGGTGAACTTCTTGTAGCCGTTGGCATCGGTCGTCGTCTTCGCCGTCGGCAGGCAGCGCTTCTCTTCGATGCCCGTCGTCGTGACGCCGACGTTGATGCAGCTCCAGTTCGGGCCCCAGGGCGACGTGCCGGTGATCACGCAATCAGCGTCATCTTTGCACGACTTGATACACGGAGCGGAGTCGAAGCGCCCGAGGATGTTGCACTCGCCGCTCGCGCACTGGCTCTGGATACAGGAGAACCAGGCGGTGTCATCCTGCTGCGTCTGGAAGTAATTGAACGTCGACGCGCCGCACTGCTTGTCCATCCCGCATTGCGCGCCGTAGGGTCGCCCGACCGGGTTACCCGTGTCGTTCACGACAGTGTCGAAGGTGGTGATCACGTCGGTCGTCGAAAAGTCGAAGATCACGACGATATCGTTTCCCGTCGTGGTATCGTTCCCCGTCGTGGTGTCGTTAATCGTTACGACGTCCGACGTCGCGTCGTCGGTTCCTTTTTTCGAGGAACTCCCGCACGCAGCCATGAAGCCGACCAAAAAAAGTACGAGCCATAGCCGCCCTTGCCTCTCTCTCATGAGACACTCCTTACTGCCCTTGTCTTCCGTGAGCCCTGTTGAACGCCGCGCCGCGTGTTCGCGAGCGCCGCCTTCGTGAAATAAAGGAAAATGGTATAGAACCCGTCCTAAGGCTGTCAAGCGGAAAGGCGCTTGAATGACCGCAGCGAGACGGATTTTTGATCGGCGGCGGATGCCTTGGTTGCGCCGCGAGATGCTCAACAACAGTTGGAATTCAATTGGCTTTCCTAAATTTGTTCTTGTCGCATCACGAATCTCGGTGCTATACTCCGCCGCAATTCTGGCGGGTCCGTTGCGCCTTGGGGGAACCGAATGAAATTCCGTTGCGAAACGTGCAAATCGAAGTACTCGATCGCCGACGAGAAAGTACGCAACAAGATCATCAAGATTACCTGCCCGAAGTGCGGGAATCGAATCTTGCTTCGCGACCGAACCAACGACCTTCCGGGGCGCTCGACGACGGGGGCCTTGACCGATCACGGCGCAGTGAAATCGAGCGGCGACGTCTCGGCGGCTGCTGCTCTTCCGAAACGGTCCACGAAGCCGGCTCCCGCGCCGTCGAAACGGGACGCGACGGCCCCGCTGACCGATGAGCTCGCGCCGCACAGCCTCGAAAATCGATCGCGCAGCGCCTTGCACCGTCTGCTCGCGATCACCGACGAGCGCGCCGAATGGTTCCTCCGAAACGACGGCACGAACGACGGGCCCCTCTCGCTGACAGAGCTGCGCGGTCGGCTCCAGCTGCTCACCTCTGGCGAGGCGCTGGTCTGGAATCCGCGCTTCGGCAACGAGTGGCGCAAACCCGAGCTCGTCGACGAGCTCAGGGAGCTATTCGGTCGATCCGGGTCGGCGCCGATCCCTCGTCGGGCAACCGATTCGGCGCCGCACCTCCGCGTCATCGAAGGTGGGCTAGGTCAAGCGAACCGCGAGCCCGCGTCCGTCGCCAAAGAGATCACGAAAGAACCGCTTCGCCCGGCGAGCGGCGCGATCCCCCTGCGCGCCGACGCCGGCACCACGTCTCCGGAAGCGATCAAGGAGACCCTGCGCGAAGAGCCGCTGAGCGCCGCGGTGAGCAAGCTGAAGCAACGCTCGGCCGAGCTGCCGAGCCGCGCCCAGCGCCCCAACGGCCTCCACTCGTTAGCTGCTTCGGTCTCCGAGCCAGCGCTGGCGACCGGAGAGGCGCCGCGTCCGCAGATCAACCCGGCACGCCTACGCGAGGGATCGATCGTCTCGAAGCTCTCGCGTATCTCCGCCGCGCCGAAGCCCGACGCCGAACCGCAGAGCGACACGCCCCCCAGACCGATCGAAGAGCTACCGAAACCGGTCCCCTACGTCGTGCCGACGCTGACGCCCGATCTCGCGCGGGAAACGATCGAGCGCTACACCTCGGCCAAGCGCCAGTATCAACTGTTGAGCGCGATCTCCGTGGTCGTCGTGCTGATCGCCGTCACCGCGGTCTTGCTCTGGAAGTATCGTTTGACCCCGGCGACCAAACCAAGCCCCAACGTGGTCCGAGAGCGCGTCGTGCGACTGCCGTCGACGCCCGTGCCAGCGCTGCAGACCTCGCCCCGGCGCACCGCCGATACCGCTCCACGACCGCTGAGCGATGCGCCGAAGAAGCGCCTGGGGACGAACGAGAAGCCGACGCTCGTGCCGCCGTCGCCCACCAAGAAGAACCAAAGGGTATCGCCGGTGCGACATGATCCGATCGAGCTGGCGCCGGTGCGATTCAAGCGCCCGACGCTCCGCCCGGCGCAGCGGCCGAAAGCGCCGCGGACGGTGGTCACTCCGGGACCGGTCACGCCGACTCCGCGCACGGTCGAGACGAAGGTCGTGACCAAGCCTGCTCCGAAGCGCCCCGTCGTCGTCATCCCCATCGGCGTCGAAGAGACGCAGGTGACGACGCTTCGCCGAGAGCTGAAACGCAACGAGCCGACGATCGTCGAGCGTCCCAGCGTGCTCGGCAGCGGCAGCGACGAGCTCAAAGTTCACAAATCTCGGCTCGTGCGCAAGCTCCAGCACTGCCTGCGGGCGGCGCGACGGATGGGCATCGAGGGCAAGCTGCCGCTCAACTTCACGATCACACCGAGCGGACACGTCGCGGGCCTCACACTTCCGACGGCGATTCAATCGGCGGGGATCCAGAGCTGCCTGCGCACGACGATCTCGAGCTTCGTCTTTCCTCAACAGAGCCGTGCGATCACGGCGCGCCTGGTCATCATTCCCTGACGCATCGAATGGCCTTGACCGCGCCCGTCTCTCGACTTCGACGTTGTTGTGGGCAAAAGCGGAACTTAGTACAATGGAGCTGCGTGGGAACGGCGCCCGCGAGTCTGGGTCGTACCCCAGAAAATCCTAATGCTTCGGTGACGGCTGCCGATAGTGTGGGAAGTGCGACGAATCGAACCATCACGCCTGCGGCCAAGCGAATGCGGGCGTGGTATCTGCGATCTAGAATGGTAGGCGGATGAAGTTTTCTTGCCCCTCCTGCAGCGCAAGATACAACATCTCGGACGAGAAGCTGAAGGGCCGAGCCGTGAAGGTGCGCTGCAAGAAGTGCAGCCTCGTCTTCAAGGTCGAGAAGGCCGACCCCGGCAGCGTCGATCCGCTGATGGCCGCGGCGCCGCCTCGTGCCGACAAGCCGACCTGGTTCGTGATCGTCGACAAGAAACAGGTCGGGCCGTTGACGAAGGCGCAGGTGACCGCGCTGATCCGCAGCGGCAAAGCGCAGCGCACGAACTACTGCTGGAAGCCGGGCTTCAGCGAGTGGCTGCTGATGCAGAACGTGGACGAGCTCGCGGCGGCGCTCAAGCCGGCGGCCCCTCCACCGACGCCCCCCAGCCGGCGCCCCCCTGCGGTGCCGCCCGCGCCCCCAGCGGCGAAGAAGATCGCCGCTCCGGCGCCAACACCAACGCCGAATGAGCCCGTCGTCGATCGGACGGAGATTGGAGCGGACGCGGCGACGCAGCGAACGGCACTCCCCGTACCAAAGCTCGAGCCGAAGGCGGCAGACGCGTCCAGGCGTCCATCGCCAGCAGACGCACAGACCGAGAAGCTGCAGCTCGACCCCGATTTGGTGCTTGCGTCGTCGCCGGCACGAGGCGCGACGGAGCCGGCCAAGGATCGTATCGATCACCTCTTCGACGATCTGGTGATCGACGAGTCGCCGTTCCTCCGTTCGATTGCGGAAGAGCCGTTTCGCTCGCACGAAGACCGTAAAGAGCCGTTCTCATCGCACACCGGCGACCGGGTCGCCGAACCGGAAGAGCCCGCCGTCAGCTCGGTCAGCATGAAGCTCGGGACGGGATCGGCAGCGGTCGAAAGCGCGACGACCATCGCCGCGAGCCCGAAGCCAGGGGCGGAGCGTGCCGATTTCTTCCCCCAGCGTGCCGACGATGCCTTCGCCGTGGGCGGAGAGGAGACCGAGGTCGTCACCCCCTATTTCGGAACCGAGCCGAGCGAGAAGGGGTTGACCAAACAGTCCGTCAAGGACTTGATCACCGAGTTTTCGGTGATGGTGCGACTCAATCGCCGCTCCAACCGGTTCAAGGTCATCGCTATTGCGGGAATCCTGGTACTCGTCGGGATCGGTGTGACGATGCTCTACTTGATCGACTCTGGGTCCACCGATCGCACGACGCCAGTCGACGACTACTATTCGGAGAAGCTGGAGTACGGCAAGTACCGCACGCGGCCAGAGCAGATGGTCGACGTCGTCAACGCGCCGCAGGGGCCGCTCTTTAGCAAGGTCAAGATCGCCGTCGATCCGCAAAACCGCCATCGCACGCGGCGACCGCGGACGAACGGTCTGCACCCGGACAAGAACACGAACCATCACACCCCGACGGACCCCAAGGAGCCGCCGAAGAAGCTGAACTGGGTCGACAACTCGATCCCCGGTATCCAAGAGACGCTCGTGCGCTTCAACCGCCCGACGATCAACAAGGTCAACAAGCCCGAGGTCGATCCAAATCCACCCGGCTTCAGAGACAATGTCAAACGCATCGTCGCCAGGTACCAGCGCAGCTTGGTGAGCAAGTGCGCCCGCAGCGGCAGCCTGGTCGGTGTACCGCGGATCTACGTCTCCTTTCACATCACACCGCAGGGCGGCGTGAGCGGCGTGAACGTCCGCGGCAAGATGCTCCTCGACCGCCACTCGCGCTGTATGGAGCGGCGGGTCGCGGAATGGCGATTTCCCGCGTCGAAGGTCGGAATGTCGAAGTCCTTCAGCCTCGTCCCCTGACCCCTTGACAGCACTCCGACGATGATCCCAGAATGGAGGTCACGCCGCTTTCGCGGAGTCGACGGTGCCGCGACGCCCGTCGCGCTGATCTGAACCATTGCGATTTTGGGGGTAACATGCCGAGAACGATACGAATTATTGTAGTCGCCACGCTGGTGTCGTGGCTTGTGGGTGCGGCCGCATTCGCCTCGACCGACCTGGTGCGAAAACGCTCGTTCATCGCCTTCTCCGCGGACGGCACCGAGTTTTTGATCAAAATGGACGACACGAACATGGGCACGTTGCTCGAATATTGGAAGCTCGGTGGCGACAAACCCTACAAGAAGCGGACGATCCCCGAGTCGAAGTGGAAGAAATACATCGAGCGCCTGACCAAGAAGAAGTATCCCGACAAGGGCGCCAAAGGCGGCGCGACGGAAGATGGGAAGTACTCGGTGCAATCGGGCCCGATGGGCAAGAAGAAGTTCAACCTGATGATCGCCAACGACAAAGGCGCGCTGGCACGCTTCAAGACGCTCGACGTGCTCAAGGACAAGCCGACGGGTAAGTTTGCCGTCGGCAAGGTCAAAGAGATGGTCTGGGACAAGTCGGGCAAACGGCTCGTCGTGGTGTTCAACCAACGCCTGGAGAGCCAGGACTGGACCCGCGATATCGACGAAGTGCTGAGCTACAAAGTCAATCCGCTCTATCTGCCGTTCAAGAAGCTCCCCGAGTAACGATGGAAGCGCGCTCCCGCCGACGAGCGCCTCGCCGGTACAAGTCGAGCTCGACATCCTGGTACCAGCTGGCCACATTCGTCATCGCATTGACGGCGATCCTCTTGTTCTATTCCCAGATGTCCTCGGGGTTGTCGGGATGCTTCTTCAACCTCTCGGGGCCGGTTACCGCACCCGAGAAGCCGCGCTATCCCACGCCCGAGCGGCGCCGCATGCCGAGCGTGAACGACCAAGCGCCCGTGTCGCCGACGCCGGTCACGCCTACACCGCCGCCGAGCTCGAAGGATCTCGTGAACACGCCCCCCGATGTCGTGGAACCGACTCCGACGATCCCTGGGCGACGCGATCCCCCACACCATGAATGACGCAGGTCGCACGTCGAATGACGCACGAATGACGCATCGAGACAAACCGTAAGTCCTTCACATACAAACGAAAATCATCTGATTCCGACAATTCTATGACGCACTGCGCAAAAAAACCTTTGACGCAAATGACGCACCGTGTTAGAAAGTGGACGTAAGAAGTGAGGGATGAAATGACAGAAAACACAGCCAAACTACAAGAATTCGTCAAAGACAAGGTCGAGCACGCGCAGGCCAGGATCGTTAACTTCGAGGAAGAAGCGAAGAAACTGCTCGAGAAGACGCAGGTCGAATCCAAGAAGTTCCTCGAGAAGACGCAGGTCGAATCCAAGAAGTTCTTCGAGAAGACCCAAGAGGAGGGCAAACGCCGCCTCGACGAGGTGCTCGCTCGCCTGAACTGGAACGAGTGGCTCGCCGCCTTGAATTGGAAAGAGCTGCTCGAAAAGCTGCGCCAAAGCGACTTCCTGGAGCACACCGCCGAATTTCGGCGCGAGCTCTTCGACCTGCTCGGCTTGGCGACCAAAGATGAGCTGGATACGCTCAAAGAGAAGCTGAAGAAGCTCTCGAAAAAGGTGGCGTCGCGCTCGAAATCGAAGAGTGTCGAGGCCGAAGCCTAAGTTGCATTTCGTTTGCCGGGGCCCTGCACTACCATAAACGCTGAGGCGCATTTGGTACCCCCCCAAACGGTGCAGGGTCCTGGCAACTTTCTCGCCTACACCCCCCGGGCGTCTCCTTCGGGAGACGCCCTACTCCAACTCACCGAGAGCGAGCCCAGAACACCAACGCGAACGTAGTCGCGCGACGGCGAACGTAGTCGCGTCACGGCGAACGCAGTCGCGCGACGGCGGACGTAGACACGACAGGGTGTGGGACGTCGGAGGTCAGCTGCGGACGTAGAGCTCGGCGCCACCCTCGAGGTACTCGCGGCTCTTCTCTTCCATTCCCGCTTCCAGGGCGGACTCGGTGCTCAGCCCCTGCTCCTTGGCGTACTGTCGAACATCTTCGGTGATCTTCATCGAGCAGAACTTCGGCCCGCACATCGAGCAGAAATGGGCGACCTTGGCTCCCGGGGCGGGCAGCGTCTCGTCGTGGTAGGCCCGGGCGGTGACCGGGTCGAGGGCGAGGTTGAACTGATCCTCCCAACGAAATTCGAAGCGCGCCTTCGAGAGGGCGTCGTCGCGATAGCGGGCGGCCGGGTGGCCCTTGGCCAGATCGGCGGCGTGCGCGGCGATCTTGTAGGCGATCACTCCCTGTTTGACGTCGTCGCGGTTGGGCAAGCCGAGGTGCTCCTTCGGTGTGACGTAGCAGAGCATCGCCGTCCCGTACCAGCCGATCATCGCGGCGCCGATCGCGCTGGTCAGGTGATCGTACCCCGGCGCGATATCGGTCACCAGCGGCCCGAGCGTGTAGAACGGCGCCTCGCCACACCATTCGAGCTGCTTGTCCATGTTCTCTTTGACCATGTGCATCGGAATGTGCCCCGGACCCTCGTTCATCACCTGACAACCCATCTTCCAGGCGATCCGGTTCAGCTCGCCCTGGGTCTCGAGCTCGGCAAACTGCGCCTCGTCGTTGGCGTCGGCGATGCTGCCCGGACGCAGGCCGTCGCCGAGGCTGAAGCTGACGTCGTAGGCGCGCATGATCTCGCAGATCTCGTCGAAACGCGTGTAGAGGAAGTTTTCGCGATGGTGGGCGAGGCACCACTTGGCCATGATCGAGCCGCCGCGCGAGACGATGCCCGTGACGCGATCCATCGTCAGCGGGACGTAGCGCAAGAGCACCGCCGCGTGGATCGTGAAATAGTCGACGCCCTGCTCGCACTGGCGGAGCAACACATCGCGAAAGATCTCCCACGTCAGCTCTTCAGGCTTGCCACCGACCTGTTCCAGCGCCTCGTAGATCGGCACGGTGCCGATCGGAACCGGGCAGTTGCGGAGGATCCACTCGCGGGTCTCGGGAATGTCGGCCCCCGTCGAGAGATCCATCACCGTGTCGGCGCCCCAGGTGATCGACCAGCGCATCTTGTCGACCTCTTCCTCGATCGACGAGCTGACGGCCGAGTTTCCGATGTTGGCGTTGATCTTGACCAGGAAATTGCGGCCGATCGCCATCGGCTCCGATTCGGGGTGGTTGATGTTGGCCGGAATGATCGCTCGACCCGCGGCGACCTCGTCACGCACGAACTCGGCGGTGATCATCTCGGGAATCCGCGCCCCGTGGCCGTTTCCAGCGAGCCGACGATCACGCTCGCGCTGCTCTCGAACCTGCTCGCGAGCCAGGTTTTCGCGCATCGCCACGAACTCCATCTCAGGCGTGATCTCGCCGCGACGCGCGTACTCGTACTGCGTCACCGCCTGCCCCGCCTTGGCGCGCAAAACGGAGCGACGCGCCGCGGGAAAGCTGTGGCCGTTCGAACCGAAGCTCTCGATCTCGCGCACCACCTCGACATCGCCGCGTGCCCGAATCCACTCGTCGCGGAGCCGGGGCAGGCCGTGGTGCACGTCACCGCGAAAATCGGGATCGCCCCACATCCCGCGTGTATCGTAGACGCGCACCGTACCGTTCGGACGCATCAGCCCGCCGCTGGTGCGGGTCGGCGTCAGCTCGATCTCGCGAAAGGGCACCCGAATCTGGGGATGCAGCGAACCATGTACGTAAATCCGACGGGACGCGGGGAAAAAGGGGCGAGAGTCGCCCTCATTGATCGGTGCAGAGCTCATCGAACCTCCTCGAAGACCGCTGGTGTAGCGGTGAAACGCGTGTGAATCGCACTCGAAAACTAGCAAAATGCAGCCGGGGTGTCAAATGGCCGAGCGCCCGCTCAATCGTTTCGCCGCGATGGTTGACCGACGTCGTTCGGCTACGTATACTGGCCTGAACCTGCGCCCTCGGCGCGAGATCGCAACCGTAGCGCAATACCAAAAGGGAGATCGATGTTCGACCCGAAATTGATCAAGGCTTTCATCGAGCAGGGGCTCGACTGCGAGCTCGTTCACGTCGACGGCGACGGACACCACTTCGAAGCGCTGATCGTCAGCGCCGACTTCGCGGGGCTCTCGCGCGTCAAGCAGCATCAGCTGGTCTACAAGACGCTGGGAGACAAGATGGGCGGCGAGATCCACGCGCTCTCGATGAAGACGTATACACCGGAGCAGTGGGCCGATGCAAAATCCAAACGCGGCCTCTGAGACATCGGGCGCCGCGCGGCCGAGTTGGTCGCAGCGCAGCCCCTACCATGCGATCGCCGCGGCCTCCCTCGCGGGACGAACACCGACGGTCGCCGATGGCTTGACCTGCCTGACGGCGCCGGACGACGAGCTCCTGTTGCTGCTCGACGCCGCGTTCCGCCTCCGTGAGCGCTACTTTGGCCGCGACGTGACACTGCACGTGCTGCGCAACGCCAAGAGCGGCATCTGCCCGGAAGACTGCGGTTTCTGCAGTCAGTCGACGCGCTTCAAGTCCGCGGTGCCTCGTTATCCGATGCAGAGCGTCGACGAGATCGTGCGGGGCGCGCGCGAGGCCTACGAGCTGCGGGCGACGCGCTATTGCATCGTCACGGCGACGCGCCGCCCGACCCGTTCCGACCTCGAGACGGTCTGCGAGGCGGTGCGCCGCATCAAGAGCGAGATGCCCATTCAGATCTGCGCCTCCCTCGGATTGCTCGACGAGCGCGACGCGGCGACCCTCGCGAAGGCCGGGGTCGACCGCTTCAACCACAACCTCGAGACGTCGCGCCGCTATTTTCCAGAGATCGTCGGAACCCACGCGTGGGAGGACCGCGCCGAGACGATCCGCCGTGCCAAAGCGGCGGGAATGGAGGCCTGCTGTGGTGGAATCATCGGCCTCGGCGAGACGACGGAGGACCGGGTGAGCCTGGCCCTCGAGCTCCACGAGCTCGGCGTCGAGTCGGTTCCCTTGAATTTTCTCGACCCGCGCCCGGGGACTCCACTCGAATCGGCCAGCCGCTTGACGCCCCACGAGTGCCTGCGAGCCCTGGCCTTCTTTCGCATCGTGCACAAGGACAAGGACGTCCGCGTCGCTGGCGGC
>JAGQJP010000536.1 GCA_020430585.1 Myxococcales bacterium
GATGAGCGAGCGGCTGGGGGCGAAAGAGGTCGTCAAGGTCTTGAACGAATACTTCGAGATCATGGTCGAGATCATCTTCGAGCACGAGGGAACGCTCGACAAGTTCATCGGCGACGCGATCATGGCGATCTGGGGGGCTCCGTTCACGACTGGGGACGACGCCTACAACGCCGTCGCCGCCTCGGTGAAGATGCAACGCGCGCTGCGCGAGTTCAATGATGTGCGCATCCGCGCCGACCTCGAGCCGATCGAGATCGGCGTCGGCCTCGACACGGGTCACATCGTCGCCGGCTACATGGGAAGCTCGCGCAAGCTCGAATATACCGTCATCGGCGACAGCGTGAATCGCGCAGCGCGGCTCTGCTCGCTGGCGGCGCCGACGGAGATCCTGGTCTCGGAAGAGACCCTCAAGCACGTCGGCAACCGGGCGATCTGCGAAGAGCGAGAGCCGGCACGACTGAAAGGGATCTCGAAGCTCGTCAACAATTACCTCGTCAAAGGCCTTCGCTACCCGACCTGACGCTCAACCGGAACCGACCACCGAGTAGACTCAATGCTGACGATCTCTAATCTCGCCAAGCGCTACGGCAATCAAACCCTCTTCGAGCAGGTCAGCTTGCAGCTGAACGCCGGCAGTCGGTACGGCATCGTCGGCGCCAACGGCTCGGGCAAGTCGTCGCTGTTGGCGATCATCTCGGGCAAGCTCGAGCCATCCGAAGGCAGC
Organism: Myxococcales bacterium; assembly: GCA_020430585.1. Classification (GTDB taxonomy): domain Bacteria; phylum Myxococcota_A; class UBA9042; order JAGQJP01; family JAGQJP01; genus JAGQJP01. The sequence goes on from JAGQJP010000536.1 coordinate 725, forward strand.
GTCACCCGCCCGAAGCGAAGCCGCCTCGGCGTGCTCGAGCAAGACCACTACCAATACGAGGCGCTGCCGATCATCCATGTGGTGATGATGGGGAACCGCGTGCTCTTCGAGGCGATGGCCGAGAAGGAGGAGATCCTGGCGAACGCCGAGACCTTCTTCGACGCCGATCGCTACGGCGAGCTCGAGGACATCATCCTGCGTCACGACGGGTACTCGCTCGAATCGCGAGCGGCAGAGATCCTCGAGGGCTTGAATATTCTCGCCCCCGTGCACCACGATCCGCTCTCGACGCTCTCGGGTGGCTTCAAGCTGCGGGTGCTCCTCGCCCAAACGCTCGCCGCTGAGCCCGACATTCTGTTGCTCGACGAGCCGACGAACCATCTCGATATCCTCTCGATCCGGTGGCTCGAGAAGTTTCTCCAGCAATATCGTGGATGCGTGGCGATCGTCTCCCACGACCGACGCTTCCTCGACAACGTCTGCACCCACATCATCGACGTCGACTACGAGCGCGCGCTGATGTACACCGGCAACTACGAGGACTTCGAGCGACAGAAGGAAGAAGAGCGCAACCGCCAGGAGAACGAGATCAAGAAGCGCGAGCAGGAGATCGCCGATCACAAGGCCTTCATCGAGCGCTTCAAGGCCAAGGCGAGCAAGGCACGCCAGGCGCAGAGCCGAGTCAAGCGGATGGCGAAGATCGAGATCGCGACCTTGCCGAGCTCGAGCCGCCAGCGACCGAATTTTCGCTTCAAACAGAAGCGGCCGAGCGGGAAAGAGGCGCTCTTGGTCAAAGACCTCTCGAAAGCTTTCGGCGACAAGCGTGTGCTCGACGACGTCTCCTTTTCGGTCACCCGGGGCGACCGTTTGGCGATCATCGGGCCGAACGGGATCGGGAAATCGACGCTGCTGAAGATCGCCGTCGGCGAGCTCGAAGCGGATCGCGGCAGCGTTCAATGGGGCCACGAGGCCGCGGTCGGCTACTACGACCAGAGCCCGCACCTGCTCTTTCAGTCCCGCGACGAGACGGTGCAGGACTACTTCTGGTCGCACTGTCCCGAGGTCAACCTGGGCGTCGTGCGCAGCCTCTTGGCCCTGGCGCTGTTCACCAAGACCGATGTCGAAAAGTCGGTGAAGAACCTCTCGGGGGGCGAGATGGCGCGCCTGCAATTCGCGGCCCTCGCCGTCCGCGAGCCGAACGTGTTGGTCTTGGACGAGCCGACCAACCACCTCGAC
>JAGQJP010000537.1 GCA_020430585.1 Myxococcales bacterium
ACGAGCCGCCCCAGGGCCGCACCGACGCGCCGCCCCAGGGCCGCACCGACGCGCCACGTCACGGCCGCTCCAGTGCGCCGATATCGAGTTTGCCGTCCGTCGGCCGCGGCGCTCGACTCGTCGGATGTACGTAATGCCAGAGCGGTGTGAGCGTAGTCGAACCGGCCAGCGGGACCGGTGCGCCTTTGTCGATCGCAGGCGAGGTCTCGGAGAGCGAGTAGTCGAAGGTCTCGGGACTGACGAGCCCGACGTCGGCGCCGCTGATGTTGCCCGCGAGCGTGAAGCTCGAGTCCGACGGCAGATTCCCGGGGCCCATGAAGATGTTGTTGACGATCTGGACCGTCCCCAGCGGTGTCTTGACGAAGAGGAAGTTGCCACCGCTCGGTCGGTCGTTGACCAGCGTGTTGTGGACGACGTAGAGCGCCTGCAAAGGATTGGAGAGCCCCTCCGCGCCGAAGCTGACCATGGTCGAGTTGTCGGTCTGCGCTCCCTGCTGGATCAGATTGCCGAGGATGATCGCGGTCCCACCGTTGGGCAGATCGATCGCGTAGCTCGACGTACCGTCGCCCTCGTCCATGATCCGATTGTACTGGATCACGTTCTCGTAGGCCCGCGATTTGAGATTGTGGCCAATCTTGGCGTGGTGGCTGTAGTTGAACTGGAACGTCAGGCGCTTGACGTGATTGATGTACAGGTTGTGGGACTTGCCGTCACCGAAACCGTTGCGGGCGAACTCGCTATACTCGATCAGGATCTCGCTGTCGACGTTGTCTCCCGCCAAGATCCCGTCTTCGTTGTCGTGAAAATAGCAGTGGCGCACCGTCAGGTTCGTGCCCTCTTGACGGATTCCCGCGCCGTTCTGGTCTGGGACCGTGGCGCCAGAGAACTCGATCCACTCGAGCGTCACGTCGTCGCCCTGGATCACCCAGATCGCCTTACCCTGCGCGTTCTTTCCGTCGGCGCGGAGGTGGGCGAACCCGCCGACGCCGCGGAGGGTCAGGTTGTTCTGCGTGAAGACGGCGACGTCCCCGGGATAGAGGCCCGCGTCGATCTCGATCACCTCGCCATCGACGGCGAGCTTGGCGGCGGCGCTGGGCGTCTTGATCGCCCGCGTCGGTCCGACGCGCATCGTCACGAGGGGCGTCGCGTCGCCTTCGAGGTCGGCGGTCCCGTCGCCCGGGCCGAGGTCGGCGGTCGCGTCGCCCGGGCCGAGGTCGGCGGTCGCGTCGCCCGCCTGGGAATCGGCGATCGAGCTGGCGTCGGCGTCATCTCCCGACGCTCCGACGCGCGTCGAGCCGCACCCGCCGAGCGTATTGCACCCGATGATCAGCGCGAAAAGAGCGATCGCGAGCCGGATCGTCCGTATGTGGTCCATCGTGCCCCTCTCGAGCCAACGATAGACCCTCGGGCGGCGATTTGCAACCGTCGGCACGCTCTGATTGGGGGCAGCCGGGCGCTTCCACGCGCGTGGAGCGGCGCAGGTCGAGCGATGGTCGCACGGTGCCGGGCGCGTCAGATGAGGCGCAGGCTGGTGAGGAACTTCGGCGCGTCGCGTAGCTGGAAGTGCGTGACCGACGTCGAGACGAGCTTGCCG
>JAGQJP010000538.1 GCA_020430585.1 Myxococcales bacterium
GATCGCGGCGAGGCGTCGCCACGGGGGCGGGCAGATGCTACGGCGGTGGCCAGCGCTTTGCCTCGAGCGCGACCCTCGCGACCGTGCGATCGCAGGTCGCGTCGACGAGCGGTGCGGGACAACCACGACGAGCTTTGTAGCGATTTGCATGGTGAATTGACGTGTTGCAGCAAACCGAGAGAAAAATGGGGCGACGATGATTGAGATTGGTTTGTATTTGCATTAGACTTGATGCTGGCTCTCAAAATTGAGAGTCCTCTGCGCCCCGAGACCAACCCCGCACGTCGAGGCGACGGTGGGGGAGCGGTGACACGATGCACGACGAGTCCTCGAGTACGCTGCGGCTCCGCGCGGCGGTCGACTCCTCGCCCAGCGGAATGCTGATGAGCGACCACGAGGGTCGTATCGTCCTGGTCAACCGCGAGGTCGAGCGACTCTTCGGATATCCGCGGGAAGAGCTGCTGGGGCGGTCGATCGAGCTGTTGATTCCCGAGCGCTTTCGCGGGGCCCACCCGACCTTTCGTAGGGGTTTCGTCGGCCGACCGAGCGTCCGCGCGATGGGTGTCGGTCGTGACCTCTTCGGGCGCCGCAAGGACGGCAGCGAGGTGCCCGTCGAGATCGGGCTCACACCCGTCGTGACCCCCGAGGGGTTGTTCGTGCTCAGCTCGATCGTCGACATCAGCGCGCGCAAACAGGCCGAGACCGAACGACAGGCGCTCGAGGCGCAGCTGCGTCAATCGCAGAAGCTCGAAGCGATCGGCACCCTCGCCGGCGGAATCGCCCACGACTTCAACAATATCCTCGGCGCAATCGTCGGATTCGCCGAACTGGCGCGCAGCGCAGCGACGACGGGCTCGGTGCGAGCCGACCTCGATGGCGTGCTGGACGCGGCCAATCGGGGGCGAAGCCTGGTCGAGCGGATCATGCGCTTCAGCCGTCGACAAGACGATACGCGCCACCCTACGGATCTCGGCCAGGTCGTCGTCGACGCCGTGCAGATGCTGCGCGCCACGTTGCCCGCGCAGATCGAGATGCAGCTGAAGCTCGCCGAGGGCCTGCCCCTGGTCGCGGCAGACGCAACCGGGATCCACCAGGTGGTGATGAATCTGGCGACCAACGCCTCCCAAGCGATGAGCGGCGGCGGCACGATCGAGATCGCTCTCGAGCCGTTCTATGCGCGGGATCGCTTCGTCCGCTCCCACGCGGAGTTGAAAGAGGGCTGGTACGTCAACCTCGTCGTGCGCGACGGTGGGCCGGGCATCGACCCGGAGACGAGAGAGCGTGTCTTCGAGCCCTTCTTCACGACCAAAGAGCCGGGACGGGGCAGCGGCCTCGGACTTGCCGTTGTCCACGGGATCGTCACGCAGCACGGTGGCGCCGTCGACCTCGAAAGCGAGCTGGGCATGGGAACGACGGTCAGCTGTTACTTTCCCGCCGTCGAACACGCCGCTCTCGAGCCTCAGCGGCCCCAGATGGCACTGCAACGCGGAGACGCCGAGCACATTCTCTTCGTCGATGACGAGCCGCAGCTCGCCGAGGTCGGGCGCCGACGCCTCGAGAATCTCGGCTATCAAGTGACGACACGGAGCGATCCGGTCCTCGCTCTGCGCGACATCGAACAGAGCCCCCAGGCCTTCGACCTGATCGTCACCGACTTCTCGATGCCCACGCTCACTGGATTGCAGCTGGCCGAGCGCGCCGCGACGCTGCGACCCCAGCTGCCCGTCGTTCTCGTCAGCGGCTACGTGATCGAGTCGGAGGAGAGCAGCGAGTCGCGGCACTGGCTCCAAAAGCCCTATACGAACGCCGAGCTCGCGGCGGTCGTTCGCGAGGCCCTCGATCTCGCCGCGGCGGCGGACGACGATCGAGAGGCCGCACCGACCCGCGCGGAGCGAGTCGATCGCGATTGACGGCGCCACGTCGCGACGCACCGCCCTAAACTGACATTTGAGATGACAAACCCACCCCCGCGTGGCTAGGATTGGGGGATGAGACGAATCTGCGTCTTCTGTGGCTCGAGTCTCGGCGCCGATCCGGCGTACGTCGAGGCCGCGCGGGCTTTGGGTGCGCTCCTCTGCGACGAGGGGATCGGGCTCGTGTACGGCGGCGCGAGCGTCGGCCTGATGGGCATCGTCTGCGACAGCGTCCTCGCGCGCGGTGGCGACGCGATCGGCGTGCTCCCACGCCATCTTCTGCAGCGCGAGGTGGGGCACCCGCGC
>JAGQJP010000539.1 GCA_020430585.1 Myxococcales bacterium
ATACGAGTCGTCGAGTCGCTTGGCCATCCGCTCGCGGATCGGCGTCTGCATCTCGTCGGGCAAATCGGTCCATTCGAAGCGCGCCTCCCCGGCCTTGAGCACGTTCAGGCGCTTGAGCACCTTCTCGAGCTCGCGCACGTTTCGAGGCCAGTCGTGTAGGGCCAGCGCCTCGATCGCGTCCGCCGTCAGCGGCGCGTCGTGCCGTCCGTCGCGAGCCAGCAGAGCACGACAGAGCTCGCTCAGATCCTCTTTGCGCTCCCGTAGCGGCGGCAAGGTGATCGTCGCCTCGTCGAGGCGGCTGAAGAGGTCCTCGCGAAATTGGCGAACCCGCACGAGACGCGGCAGCTCCTGATTCGTCGCGGCGATGATCCGCACGTCGGCGTTCCGGCTCTTGGTCGTTCCGAGAGGGCTGTAGCTTCGCTCCTCGAGAAAACGCAGGAGCTTCGGTTGCAGCTCGAGCGGAAGCTCGCCGATCTCGTCGAGAAACAGCGTTCCGCCGGCGGCAGCCTCGATGTAGCCCGCCGAGCCCCGATCCGCCGAGGTGTAGGCGCCCCGAACGTGGCCGAAGAGCTCGCGCTCGATCAGCTGCGCGGGAATCGAGGCGCAGTTGATCGCGACGAAGGCACCCTCGCGGCGCGAAAGCTCGTGCGCCCAGCGCGCGCTGACCTCCTTGCCCGTGCCGGACTCGCCCAAGAGCAGGATCGTCAGCCCGCTGACGGCGAACTTGCGCAGCTGCTCGATCCCCCGCGCCATCGACTGGCTGCGCCCGATCAGAGGCGCGCTGGGATCGGAGCCTTCGGCGAGCGCGGGCCCACAGACCCAGACCGTGTCCCCGATGCGCAGCACGTCTCCATATACGACGGGCCGGCCGCTCGCTGGTTCGCCGTTGTGCCAGGTGCCGTTCTTGCTATCGCAGTCGTAGAGGGCGTAGAAGCCGACGGGCAGTCGCTCGAAGCGTGCGTGGGTCCGAGACATCCGCTCGTCGTCGACCTCGAGGGAGGGCTCCTCCGACGGCGCCCGTCCGACGAAGAGCTTCATCCGTTCGAGGGCGATCGACGCGCGACCCGCCCCGCCACCGAGCTCGTGCAGGACGAACTGCTGCTCCTCGCCCGGGCTCCAGTTGGGGGTCGTCACAGTCGTCTTGGGGGGCACTTTTCCGGCCATCAGCTCTCGATCCGTACGCTCAAAACTCGACGTGGGTCATCAAACCCGTATAGGAAGGGGAAACGGTCGGCACGAGCCAAAAGGCGCGGTCGCGGCGGGTACCCTTGGGACGCGTTGCGTACACGATCCAAAGCGTGAGCGCAGCCGCAGACGCGGCGCCGCCGACGATCCACATCGGGATCGCGCCATACTTGTTCAATCGGCTGGACTTGTCGCGTTTCGATTGGTCCTTGCAGACCTCGATGCCCGTGTCCTGGAGCACGGTGCAGTCGGCGTCGAGGTAGTTCCGGCGAGCGACGAAATAGAGTGCCAACGCCGTTGACAGAGCGGCGAGGCCGACCCCGGTCATGACACCCGCGGCGATCTTGATCGAACGCTTCTTCGTCTCGGGCCAGAGCTCTGTCGGCGTCTCGCTCGCATTCTGGAGCTCGACCATCAAGCGCAGCGTCTGACCCTTTTCGACTTCGATCTCGCGGAGCCACTTCTTGTGCGCCTTCGAGACGACCTCGACGCGGTATCTTCCCGCGCGCACGCGTCTGCCGACGAGCGGCGTGACCCCGACCAGAACACCGTTGAGATAGACCTGCGCCCCCTCGAGATTCGCCGTCAGGGTCAACACTCCGCGAGGATCTTGCGGTGCCAGCGGTTTCTCCAAGCGCAGGTCGAGCGTCAGCGTCGGACCCTGGGTCACCTCGAACTCTCGCTTGACGGACTTGAGCCCCGACTTCCGTACTTCGATGACGTGTCGTCCAAACGCGAGCCAGACGACGGTCGGGGTCTGCGACGCCTGCAGCTTCCCGTCGATCAACACATCTGCCCCTGTTGGGTCGCTGAGAATGTTGATCTCGCGCCGGATCAGCGAGTAGCGCTGGCGCAGCACCGCGACCCGCTCGAGGATCGTCGTGCGGCGCTCGGGATTCTTCTCTTCCCGGAGGAACCGTTGATAGAAGAAGAGGGCGTTGTGATCGTCACGCAGCAAGTCGTAGCAGCGGCCGATGTTCGCGAGATACTTCGCCTGCGAATTGAGGGAATAGAGCTTCTTCGTGACGACGATCGCTTCTTGGTACTTCTTGAGCTTGAAGAGCTGGACCATCCGCTTGGTGAGCGCCGCTTCGTCCTCGGCGTGAGCCGCACCGCTCCAACCGAACAAGGCAATTCCAAAAACGAGCCAAATTCGCATAGTTCGCATTGTCTGTCGCCTGCCTCCCGGGCCCTACTATAGCAGACAATGCACGGCGGGTGGAGTTTTTAGCGCTCGACACCTGGCGCGTTCACTTGCGGTGCTCGAGAAGCGTGCGGATCTCGTTTTGCGCGGCTTGAAGCCGTCTCTGGTACTCGTTTTCGAGTTTCCTCTCGCGGAAGAGGTCGAGCACGGTTCGCTGAATCAGAGAGGCGAAGCTCGGGCTGCGGACCTGCCAGATCAGCTGTCCGCTGAGGCCGCGTGCTGTGACGGTCGCCATCGAGACCACCGCGCCGAAGCGCTGATAGAGCGCGCGCATCGTCAGCTGCCGTCGCCGGACCTCGGCGAGGCCGAGCTTCTCCATCGCCGCGAGCCGTGCCCGCACCTTGGCGACGAGCGTCGGATCGTCGCGCGTCGCTGCGACGGCGAGCCAGCGCTGGCGCATGCTCGCCGCGAGCGTGTGCATCGCCAGCTGGAGCTGAAGCTCGACGACCCGGCCGAAGAGACCGAGCTGGAGCACGTTCAGCACCGAATGGCCGTCGTTGCAGGCGTCGCGCACGGTCTTGGGCAACCCCGCGAGAAACGAGGCGACGCGCTTGGTCGCCACGAAGGCATCGATCGTCGCCGGGTCGGTGGCGACGAGCAACGTCCGATGAGCGAACACGAGCTCGATGTCTGCACGAGTAAAGACGCGCGCGAGGGGGATGCGATAGACTGTGAGCCCGCCGCTCGTGCGCGTTTTGAGACCGAGCGAACGCAGAAGTGGCGCCAGATCTCGACCTGGAGCATCCGAGGTTAGCGACGCGGCGAACGCGAGCTGCGGCGGTACCGTTGCCGTGGCGGGGAGCACCGCGAGCTCGAGCGCGCCCGCCACTTGTTTGGTCCAGTAGCTGGCGATCGGCTTGAGCAGCAGCTTGTCGAGGCGCGCGAGCACCGCCTGAGAACGGGTCGGCGCTACGCTCTGCGCGACGCGTCGCACGAGCTGCCAGAGCTTTTCGGGATCGAAATGATAGCGCAGATAGACCATCGGCGGCTGTGCGATGAACGGCGCGACGACCGGGCGGACCGGTCCGAGGAACAGGCCGTGCAACCAACTCTCGGCGCCGATTTTGACGCTCCAGTCGAGGCGGAGAGCGTTCGCCGTGGCACGACCAGCGACGCGCAGTGGGCCGATCCCCGCGGCGAAGCCTCTCAGCACGCGCAGGATCATCTGCTGGTCGCTGAGCATGTTCTTGCGCCACGGTTGGGTCTCCCTCTGGATCTCGCGGGGCAACGCCTCGAGCCGCTCATCGAGCGCTCGCCGAATCGCCGACGGCCGCAGCTCACCCCACAGGTCGAACCGGCGCGCGACGTGCGCCACGCGCAACGCGTCTCTGGCGAGGGAGTCACGGCGCGGCAATCCGGCGATCGTCCGCGCCAACTTCGTCGTCACCGCGATGCTTGGCGCCCCGACGGTCGCGAGGACGATCGCAACTCGGCCACGCACGACGACGACGATACCTGGCCTCGGCCAGCGTAGGAGAGTCGTCTCTTTGCCGAGGGGGATCACGTCGGCCCCCTTGAACGGCGCCCGTCGAAGGGTCGCGAAGAGTCGAAGTTGGCTCTTGACACCAAAAAACAGCCCCGCGAGGGTCGGCTCTCCCGAGACGATGAACAATCCGAAGGGCTTCTGGGCATCGATCCCTGCCTGGGCATACTGGTCGGGATGCAGAGGATCGAAGCCAATCGTCGTCGCCAGCTGCCGCACGCCCGTGAGCCGGGACGCGAGACCCGTCCGCAGCTGGGCGAGATCGACGACCTTCGCGAGTCGCTCGATACCATGGAACGAAAGGACGAACGACGTCGTGCGCGGCAGATACGCCAAGAACTCCGCGGGGCCGAGCGCGTTCGGGGGATCGGCAGAACGGCCCGGGAGCGGGAGGCGACGAGGTCTGAGCATCGGACGCGTCGTCGGGCTCGGCTTCGTGCTCGTCGGATCGCTGCCGCTGAGCCGATCTCTGTCGACCGAGGTCGTGTGATTCGTCGTGGTGGAGCGTTCACGCGGCGCTTGGGGTGGCGCACCGCGCTCTTTGCTGCAGCTCACGATGAGCAGAGCGACGAGCAAGGCTGACGGCAACGGCCATCGCATCGGTCTCCTCCGTCTCGAACGGCTGGCGCCGCGATTCACGGGCTGAAAATCCGATCGCCCGTTCCGTTCTTCTTTTTTTTCTTCTTCTTGGTGCGCGCTTTTGCGCGGACGAGGGCGTACGAAAAGACGCCGCTGCGGACCAGGGGCACGTCGAAGCTTCGCGATTCGTATCCGCGCTTGGCGATCTTGACGGCGATGGTCCGTTGCTTGTCGAAGGGCCGCGAAACCGTAAGCGGGGCGCGCCCACGCTTCTTGCCGTCGACATAGATCGTCGCCCCGGGGGGCACGGTCTCGAGGCGCAGCTCGACGATCTTCGGGGTCTTGACCTCCAGCTTCTGATTCGGGTTCGGCTTCGGCTCGACCGGCGTGGGCACCTTGCGTGGCCCCGACGGGTTGGGGTTGGTCGGCGTGGGCGTTCCGTTCGTCGGCGGCGTCCCGTTCTTGGTCGGCGTCGGCGTTCCGTTCGTCGGCGGCGTCCCGTTCTTGGTCGGCGTCGGCGTCGGCGTCGGCGTCCCGTTCTTGGTCGGCGTCGGCGTCCCGTTCGTCGGCGTCCCGTTCTTGGTGGGCGTGCCGATCGTCGTCCCCGGGAGTGGCGTCGTCACATCGCTGCGAGGTCCGAGAGTCGGCCCCGTTTTCGGGCCCAGCGTCTTCGGATCGACCGTCGTAGGCGGAGCGTTGGAAGCGCCCAGCCTTTCGAGCTTGCTCACCGTCTGCGGCTTCGTTTTCGGCACGTCGTGGTCGGAGCGGCCCTTCTTCCAAGGGGCCACGATCAGCACCACAATCGCCGCGAGCAGGAGTGATGCGGGAACCCAGAGTTTCCACGAACGCAGCGCGCTCGCGCCAGGCGATGCGATCGGCCAGTCGTCGTCGACGGGGCTCTCGGCCTGACCCTTGACCATGGCGTCGCCGCCAACGGCACGCGATGACGCCGCCCCATCGGCCAACTCCCCGTGGACGTCCTCGAAGGACATCGTCTCCAACGCTTCGACGGTCGGACGCTTTTCCGCCGCCAGCGCATCGGAATCCATCACCTGGCTGATCCCGGTCCGAATCGCCGGAAGCTCGACGCTCTGCGCGTGATGGGTCGTCCGCATGATCCGTTTGAGGGCATCTCGCAACTCGCGGGCCGACGACGGACGATCCTCGCGCTTCTTCGCCAGGCACTTGAGGATCAACACTTGTAGGTCGAGGGGAACGACAACGCGCGCTGCGTTGGTGCGAATCGGCGGCGGATCGTTCTTGAGATGCTTCATCGCGATCGCCATCGGTGAATCGGCGTCGAATGGCGGGTGGCCCGTGCAGAGCTCGTAGAGGATGATCCCCGTCGCGTAGATGTCCGCACGCTCGTCGACGCGTTCTCCCATCACCTGTTCGGGGCTCATGTAGTGCGGCGTACCGCAGATCAACCCGGTCTTGGTCTGGTTCAAGGTCGAGTCGCCGAACCGGATTTTCGCCAACCCGAAGTCGAGGACCTTGATGAACAGGTCATGCCCCGCCTTCTCGACGACCATGATGTTGTCGGGCTTCAAGTCGCGGTGGACGATCCCGAGGGTGTGAGCCTCTTCCAGCGCATTGCAGATCTGGATCACGATGTCGCACGAGTTGGCGACGCTCACCGAGCCCCGCGCGGCGATCAGGTCCGAGAGCGAGCGGCCGCGAATGTACTCCATCGCGAGGTAGAGCACGCCGTCCTCGGTCTGGCCGAAGTCGTAGACGGTGATCGCGTTGGGGTGGTTGATCCGGCTGACCGCCTGCGCTTCCTTCAGAAACCGACGCACCGCCTCCTTGTCGGAGGCCATCTCGAGAGGCAGCACTTTGAGGGCGATCTCACGGTTCATCGAGAGCTGATGGGCTCGGAAAACCTGGCCCATCCCGCCCTGACCGACCATTTCGAGGACTTCGAAGCGACCGTCGAGGACGCGTCCGACCATCCCGGTGTCTGCGACGACCACCGAATAGAGCTTGGCGCCGTCGTCGGGACAGAAGTCCAGGCGGTCGTCGACGAACTCGCGGTTGCATTTTTCGCAGACTTTCAACGGTCGGTTCTCCGGGCTGCACGGCTCATTGTATGCGATTCTATCGTCCAATACAACGCTGCAAGATTCAATCCAGCCAGCGGCAGCGCGGTTGCGCGTCCTTGGCACCGATGGGCGAACATTGGACGCGCAGGCGCCGCGTCGCCGTCACACGCCGCAAGCGACGGTGCCAAGAGGGGACGCGACGGCCGACCCGTCCCCAAAGCTGCTGTCACATCGTCCCAACTGTGTGACATCCTCTGATGCGCACTACATCTTGACTTTGAGATTGATCGGAATCGAAACCGGCATCGGGCGATGATTCGACGGGAATTTCATCGAGCTGATCACGGTCTGGACGCACTTCTTCGCGGTACCGACGGGTATCCCGGGTGCCTTGATCGACATCCCGACGGCGCGCCCCTCGTGATTGATCGTAAAGTGCACCTTGACGGTGCCGCCCGCCTGGATGTTCTTGAAGACACGGGAGAAACACGCCTTCATCTTGCCTGTGTTGCCCTTGATCACCGGCATCACGTCGCCGCGTTTGAGCTCTTTGAGATGCGAATAGTCGCGCTTCTTCCGTTTTTTCTTCACGACCACGTCTTCGACGGGCTTGGGGCACTTTTCGACCTCATTTTTGATCTCGAGGGCAAGCGCCGCGTCCGTCTCGAGCTGTTTCTTGATCTGGCTGAAGCGATCGACGGTGAGCTTGTGCTTGGCCAACACCTCGTCGACCTTCTTCGGCTCGAGCGCCTGTCCCTTGTTGGTGATCACGGCGCAGCCGAGCTCGACGAGGGTGGCCTTGAAGGCGACGCGCTCGTCGGCGCTGACGGGAACCTCTTTCGGCTCTTCGACGATCGGCGCGACGTTCGGTTTGAAACGCGGATCGACCTCTCGCTTGGTCTCTTTCTTGACGGGCTCATCCGGTTGCGTAATCACGACGGGCTTCTTCTTGCATCCCGGCGACGCCACGAGCATCGCGACGGTGAACGCGATGCTCATGCGCATCAGTCTGACCGGAGAGCGACCGCTGACCCATCTGATCGCGGTCCGAATCGGATTCGAGTGTTTCAAGACATGACCTCGTTCGGCTTCTGGTGTAGAATACACACCGTTTCGTGGCAACGTGTCACTAGTGTAGCAAAAACCGAGCGGGCATCAAAATACTTCGACATACCCGATGTTCGATGGGATAGGAGAGAGCTGTGCGGCACGACGATGTGATGGCCTTGATTCTTGCGGGGGGCCGCGTACCGGAGCTCGAGGCGCTCACCGCACAACGGACCAAAGCCGCCGTTCCCTTCGGGGGGCTCTACCGCGTGATCGACTTTCCGCTGACGAACCTGATGCGATCGGAAGTCGGTCTGGTCGGAGTCCTCAGCCAATACCACCCGCAGTCGCTGATCGACCACCTCGGTGACGGCGCGACGTGGGATTTTGTCGGCCGCCGTCGCGCGCTCAAGCTCCTGCCGCCCTATTGGGGCCGTGAGCACCAGGATTGGTACGACGGCACCGCCGACGCGCTCTGGCAGAACATCGACTTCATCGACGAGTACGACCCCGAGCTCGTCCTCGTTCTCTCGGGCGACCACGTCTACTCGATGGACTACCGCCCGCTCCTCGAGTTCCATCGGTCGAAGGGCGCCGACGTGACGATCGTCGTCAAGGATGTGGGGCAGGGCGCGGCGCATCGATATGGCGTCGCCGAGCTCGACGCGGAAGGTCGCGTGCGCGGGTACGAAGAGAAACCGACCGAGCCGAAGAGCAGTCTGGCGTCTCTGACGATCTACGTCTTCAACCGCCGCGTTCTCGTCGAGCAACTCGAACGACGACGCCCTCCGCGGGGGCAGACCTATCACGTCTATCGGCAGATCCTCCCCGAGATTCTGGCGAGCCATCGGGTCTTTGGCTACGTCTTCGATGGATACTGGCATTATACAAGGACGATCGACGACTATGTCGCTGCGCACCGCGATCTGCTCGGGCCGAACCCCTCGTTGCCGCTGGCGGATTGGTTGATCGAGACGAACCTGAACGACGACGGACTCGGTGAGATGCCGCCGGCGATCTGCGGTGCCACCGCGGACGTGCGCAACAGCTTGCTCGGACCGGGCTGCTGGATCGCTGGGCGAGTCGAGAGCTCGATCATCGCCCCCGGCGTCGAGATCGAAGAAGGAGCCGTCGTGCGCGATTCGATCGTGAACCATCGCTGCCGGATCGGTCGTGACGCGGTGGTGAGCTGGGCCGTCCTGGACAAGGATGTCGTCGTCGGCGCGAACGCGCGGATCGAAGGCGACCGAGACGCGCCGCCGAACGAGCGATCACCCCGCAGCCTGCGCTGTGGCGTCGCCGTCCTCGGCAAACGCACACGAGTCCCCGATGGGGGGCGGATCGAAGGAAACGTGATCGTCTGCCCGGGAGCGGTCACGCCGCCGCTGGTGTCCGCCGGGTCGACGATCGATGCCGTGGAGGGCTGAGGAGAGCCGATGCAGAACGTATGCGCACTGATTCTCGCGGGTGGCCAGGGCACGCGCTTGAGCATCCTCGCCGAGCACCGGGCGAAGCCAGCGGTTCCCTTCGGCGGGATCTACCGGATCGTCGATTTCACCCTCTCGAATCTGATGCACTCGGGGATCGCCCACGTCGGGATCCTCACGCAGTATCGTCCCTTCGCGCTGATGAGCCACGTGGACAACGGCGCCGACTGGGACCTGAACGGGATCTACCGCCGCGCCCGCATTCTGCCCCCCTTCACGGGCGACGTCGACAACGACTGGTACAAGGGAACCGCCGATGCGGTGTATCAGAACCTCGACTTCGTGCGCAAATCCGCCGCGCGCGAGGTGCTGATCGTCTCGGGGGACCACATCTACCGCATGGACTTTCGCGAGATGGTACAATTTCACCGAGAGCGCGACGCCGAGGTCACCGTGGCGACGCTCGAGGTTCCCCTCGAGGAGGCGTCGCGCTTCGGAATCCTGGCCACCAACGCCGAGGGCCGCGTGACGAGCTTCGTCGAGAAACCGCAGAACCCGCCGAGCACACAAGCGTCGATGGGGATCTATCTATTCGGGCGCGACCTCCTCGAACAGCGCACGAAAGAGGCGGTGAAATCCGGCGGTTACGACTTCGGCAAGAACATTTTTCCCGGCCTCGTCGAGCGCAACCGCGTCTACGCCTACCCCTTTCGCGGATACTGGCGCGACGTGGGCACGCTCGAGTCCTACTGGCAGGCGCATATGGACATCGTCGAGCCGGGCAGCGGCCTCGATCTCCGCAGCTGGCGCGTGCGCACGAATCTGCGCTACGCCAACGTCGCCGCGCGTCCACCCGCGCGCTTCGCGGACGAGGCGCGAATCGAAGCGAGCCTCTTCGGTCGCGGCGCGTTGATCGAAGGCCAGGTGCAACGTAGCATCCTCGGGCCGGGCGTCCACGTCGCAAAGGGAGCGCTCGTACGAGACTCGATCGTCCTGCACGACGTGCGCGTCGGCGCAGGTAGCCGAATCGAGCGCTCGATCGTCGACAAATGGGCCACGATCGGCGCGGGCTCGCAGATCGGTTGCGGCGAGGCGCTGCCGAACGTCGAAACCCCCGAGCTCCTCTCCTGCAACCTCAGCGTGATCGGTGAGTACGCGACGGTCGCCGAGCGCTGCCGGATCGGAACCAACGTCTTCGTCTACCCGTCGACCAGCGTGCCGGCCGACGAAACGATCGCGTCCGGCGCGACGTGGAGGTGAGCATGACGCTCCTGCGAACGGCGATCGCCCTGTTGCTTCTGCTCAGTGTTGCCTGTGGTAGCCGCTCGTCATCGACCCAGAAGACGAGCGACGGGCAAACGACGACCGTCGACATCTCCGTCGCCGACCCGCTCGGGGATCAAGAGAGCGAAAGCGATCTCGAGACCCTCGACGACACGACGAACGTCGACCTCGCCCAGAGCGACGATCTCGGCGAATCCCCCGACGGGGTCGAGCCAACCGAGGACCAGACGACGAGCATCGACGCCGACGATAGCTCGATCGTCGAGCCACAGCAGCCGAAGCTCTTCGTCGGCCCCGACGATCTCGAGCCGACGATCGTCGCCGCGATCAACGGGGCGAAGACGTCGATCTACCTGACGATCTACCAGATCACGCAGACCGTCTTCTCCGACGCGTTGATCGCCGCGCACGACCGGGGCGTCGATGTCAAGGTGATCACCGACCGCCAGCAAGCGACGGTCAACGAATACATCGTCGGCAAGCTGACGGATGCGGGGATCGAGGTCAAGCCGTCGACGTCGTACTTCGTCTACACCCACTCGAAGTCGCTCGTGATCGACGGCTCGACGCTGATCGTGATGTCGATGAACCTGATCAAGTTCTCGATGACGACCGAGCGGAACTACGGTCTGATCGATACGCAAAGCGATCACGTCAAAGACGCGACCGAAGTGTTCTGGGCCGACTGGGAATATCGCTCGCCAAAAATCGACGGGACCGATCTCGTCGTCGCACCGCAGAATGCGAGACAGCGCCTGCTCGATCTCGTGAAGAGCGCTACGAAGACCCTCGACTTCCAGCAGATGCAATTCTCCGACCCCGAGTTTCAGCAAGCCGTGCTGGAAAAGATCGCCGAGGGTGTCGTCGTGAGGATTCTGCTCGCCACGCCGACGTGGATCACCGCCAACCGCGGCGTCGCCTGCGTCTTCGATCAGGTCGGGCAGAAGAGCTACTTCCAGACCTCGGTGAGCAACCACGCCAAGCTGATCGTCGCCGACAAGAGCCGCGCCTTCATCGGGTCGGTGAACCTCTCGACGAACTCCCTCAACAACAATCGGGAGATCGGCCTGATCAGCGACGACGCCGACGTTGTCAAAGGGGTGCTCGCGGTCTACGACGCCGATTGGGAGACCCGGGCCGAGATCTACTACGACGTGAACAAGAGCTGCGACCAACAGTAGCGCCCGAGCACCATCGGTGCCGGCACGCTCACGCAGCGGCGTCTCAGCGCGAACGCCGACGCCCGGAGAGGAGGTGGCGTTGGTGTGGCGCGAGCCCCTGCTCGATGCGGCGCAGCTTGAAGAAGAACGTCGACCGCGGAATTCCCAACGCCCTCGCGGTCTGTGCGCGATTTCCGCCGTGAGCGCGAAGCGCCGTGAGGATGCGAAACGCCTCGCACTCTGGAACGCCATGGGATTGATAGGACTCGATCTGGAGCGTCGGCTCGAGGGGCGTCGAAAACGCCGCGAGCTCGAGCTGAGGACCGCAAACCACCAGCCTGCGCACGAACTGCCGTAGCTCTCGGGCGTTGCCGCTGTAACGACGGCGAGACACAGCGTCGAAGAGCGCGCTGTCGAGGCCGGTCAGCCCTTCGGCGCAGGCGAAGTGATCGAAGAGAGCGGTGACGTCATCGGGGCGCTCATCGAGCGCCCTGACCTGCAGCGAGAGCCCGGCCAGACGGTGATAGAGGTCGTGGCGGAAGCGGAGCGGATCGTGAATCGGCAGGTTCGTCGCCGAGATCACGCGCACGTCGACGCGGACCTCGCGATGGCTACCGACGGGTCGCACGAGGCCACACTCGAGCGCTCGGAGCAGCTTCGCCTGCACGGCCGGCGAGAGGTCGCCGACCTCGTCGAGAAAGAGCGTGCCACCGTCAGCGGCGCGGAACACGCCCTCCCGGTCGCTCTGGGCCCCAGTGTAGGCGCCTCGCACGGCCCCGAAGAGCTCGGCTTCGGCGAGGTCGGCGGGGAGCGCGGCGCAGTTGAGGGGCACGAATGGCTTGCCTGAACGAGGCGAGAGGTCGTGCAGCGCTCTGGCGCAGAGCTCCTTGCCGCAGCCCGTCGGGCCTCCGATCAGCACGGGAAAGAGATTGTCGGCGCAACGCGTGATCTCGTGGAACAGGCCGAGGGTCGCCGCCGCCCGCCCGACCATCGACCCGAAGCGGTAGTACGGCGCGGTGTGCGGTGACTCGACCTCCTCGACGACGGTGATCCGCACGGCGCCGATCATCAACAGCGCGGGGGGGTCGAGGGTCTTGCGCTCGATCGCCACGCCGCCGAGGAAGGTTCCATTGCGAGACGAGCAATCGACGACCTGCCATCGACGACCTCGTCGAATGATGCGGCAGTGTCGACGCGAGACGAAATCTCCCTCGATCCAGACATCGGCCCGCGGATCGGCACCGAGCGTTACGTCGTCGCCGATCCGTCGGACGGCGAGCTGCCCGCGGTCGTACCAGATCAACCCCAATCGCCGTGCGCCCTCGTCGGCGCGGGCACGAAGGTCACAAGTCAAGTTGAGCGGCGTCTCCATCGTTCCCCCTTGGTTGGCGTCACAAAGGGATCTTCCGACGATCGCGACCTTCCGTTTACTCGTTCGATGAACTTTTTGCTTTTTTTTCCGCCTCGAGTTGGCGCAGAGCCACTTCGGCGGCATGTTTCTCTGCGGCTTTCTTGCTGCGACCTACGCCGTGAGCAACGACGGTGCCCGCGATCGAGACCGTGACCTCGAAGCGCTTGTCGTGATCGGGCCCGCGCTGATCGATCACCTGATAGTCGGGCACGTCGCGATAGAGCGCCTGCACGCGCTCTTGGAGGGCGCTCTTGAAGTCGAGAGAGCCACTCCCCGCGGGCACGTGCTCGATCGCCCCGCGGAAGTGCTCGAGCACCACCCGGTTCAGCGTATCGTAGCCGGCATCGAGGAAAACCGCGCCGATCAAGGCCTCGATGGCGTCTGCGAGGATCGAGGCCTTCTGCCGTCCGCCCGTCTGCTCCTCGCCGCGGCCGAGGCGCAGAAACGCCCCGATACCCAGCGATGAAGCGATCCGCGCGAGGGAGCGCTCGTTGACGATCCGCGCTTTGTACTTGGTCAGACGCCCCTCGGGCAGATTCGGATAGACCCGGACCAGCTCGTGGCTGATCACGAGTCCGAGAACCGCGTCTCCGAGGAACTCGAAGCGCTCGTTGTCGGACAGCGTGGACGCGCACTCGTTGACGTACGATCTGTGCGTCAGGGCGACCACGAGCAGTTGGGGGTCGCGAAACCGATAGCCCAACCGTTCTTGACACAGCTCGAGGAGCTCAGCGTTGTCGTCAGCGTCGGCCGCGTCCATCGGCGTATCTCCAATTGGCGGAAGTGCACGAGAATCGAACTCGCCTGGGCCGCCGTCAAGCACCCCACACTGGTTTTGAAGACCAGGCGACTCACCAGAGCCGACGCACTTCCGCGGTCGATGCTAACCAAGCCCAAGAGCAAAGGCAAGCTTGGAAATCAACGTCGGGAAGTCGGACGCCCGCCGAAGTTTTGCGCGCATCTCTTGACGCTGCACCGCCCTGCTCCATATAATTCAGGATGGGTGTGTTGTACCCGACTCGCGTCGACGTCGGCGGGCACCCCAGCGAGAGATGAACAAAAACCGTCGACATCGGTCACTCGCGATCACCGTCTGCGTGATCATTTCGCTACTCGTGCAGGTCCCGATCTTCCGGGCCTTCGAAGAGCAGGCGACGACGACGGATTTCGGCCTCGAGCTCGATCCCGACTTCACCGAGCTGGAGCTCGTCCCCGAGCCGCCGAAGCCGAAGAAGGTCGTCAAGCCGAAAGACGAAAAGACCAAGGGTCAATACGTCACGATCACGCCGCCGAAGGATCCGACGCCACCGAAGACGTCGCGCTTCCTCGCCCGCTACAACTCCTCGGCAAAGAAGGAGATGAAGCGCAAGCGCAGCAACAGTCGCAAGCCGAAACGCACGGGCAACGCCACGCTCAACGTCAAAGCGCCCAAGCGCACGGCGAACAAGCCGCAGAAGACCGAACGCAAGCCGAAGAAGTCTCAGACGAAGCTGATCGCCAAGGCCCCCGTACCGCCGGTCGATCCGAACAAGGTCCTGCTCGACGAAACGATCAAGCCCAATGTGACGAAGAAGCCCGAGTTTCGGCCGCGCAAGAAGACGGGGTTGCTGCTGCCGTCGACGGATCTGAACTCGATGGTCTCGAACCATCTGCGGATGGCGTCGCAGCTGCCCTCAGACGACTACATCAAGAACGTTCCCGAGGGCGTCGAAGATCGCCTCAACGCCAAGTACAACAAGCATTGGTACTTTTTCGAGCGAGTGAAGGAGAAGGTCCGCCAGCAGTGGAAGCCAGCCGAAGTCTATCGGCAGCGCGACCCCCGGGGCAAGATTTACGGCATCAAGGACCGCTATACCGTGCTTTACGTGACGCTGAACCAGAAGGGTGAGATCGTGCGCGTGAAGACGCTACGCGAGTCGGGCGTACGCTTCCTCGACGCTGAGGCGCGCCGGGCATTTCGAGCCGCCGGACCATTCCCGAATCCGTCTCCTGGGCTGGCGAACAAGGACGGATTGATCACCTTCAAATTTGGCTTCCTCTTCGAGATCTCCTCCTCGAAGTTCCGCACCTTCTGGTCTCGAATCTGAGCCTGCTACCACGGATGGATCAATGAAGAAAGGCCTTTGTGCCATTTGGATTTCGCTCGCCCTCGTCACGAGCGCGTATCCGAGCGCCGCGTCGCTTCAGAAGAAGCAGCGCGCCACGCGTCACTTTGATTTCTACTTCGACCCGTCGATCGAGCCGAGTATCTCGGGGCTGATCGCCAGATCGGAATCGCACCGGGCGTCGATTTTACGCGATCTCGGTGAGCGAGAGCTCGGGCGCACCCGCGTGATCATGACACACGACTTCGACGATTTCCGAACGGTCCAGCCACGGGGATTTCGCGCCCTCGAATGGATGGCCGCGGTCGCCTTTCCAAGCCGAAATCTCGTCGTCATCCGGGCAGACGCTCGTCTCCTGCCCCAGATCGACCAGACCTTCCTCCACGAGTTCTCGCACATCGCTCTGATGCGCAGCTTTCCTCGGGCACGGCTGCCTCACTGGTTCATCGAGGGATTCGCCGAGCTGCAGGCCAAGGAATTCTCGCTCGAACAGATGCGCCAGTTCCTCGGACACGCCGTCGGCGGCACGCTCTATCCCCTCGCCGAGCTCGATCACCGTTTTCCGTCGCATCACCGCCAGGTCTCGCTGGCCTACGCCCAGAGCTCGGTCTTCGTCGCCTGGTTGAAGCGACGCGGCGGCACAGGCGGCTTCCGCAAGCTCTGGGCCGAGATGGCGCGCGGCGCGTCGTTTCACTTCGCCCTGCAGCGCGCCTATGGCACCACCCTCGACGCGCTCGAGACGGAGTGGCGGCGAGAGCTCACGTCGCTCTCGAGCGGCTATCTCTTTACGGGCGAGCTCGCACTCTGGGGCCTGATCGCCCTCCTCTTCGTCTATGTCGGCTGGCACAGCTTTCGTCGGCGGCGCCACGCGCTGTCCGAGATTCCTCACGCCGGTGACGAAGACGACCAAGAGGTCGTAATCCTGCGCCCGCACTGACTCGTCGGCTGAAAGACCCTCGCGAGCGGGTCGGGCACCCGGACGCAAGCCGACGTCCCCTCTGGGATCGGCGACGACTTTCTTGTGATGCGGCCAAAACCGTGGTATTCACGTACTGTTCACGCAACCGGAGGACCGCATGTCGGAGTACCAGCCGCAGAACGAAGCGGAAAAGGACGCGCTGATTCAGCTCGAGAAGTTGATCGACGGCTATCGCGACGCCCTCAGCCAGTACAGCGACCCGCAGGATCAGGCGGAATTTCATTACGTCATCGGCCAGCTCAAAGAGCAGCGCGTCCGCTCGGACCGCGCCGCCGTGCTCGCGTACCAAGTGGCGATCAAGCTCAACCCGAAACACGTGGCGGCGATGAAAGCGTTGGCGCGGATTTTCGTGCGCAACGAAAACTGGAACGGAGCGCTGAAGTATACCGACGCGCTCCTCGACCTGGTCGACGACAAGGCGCTGCGTGCCGAGCTGCTTTCGACGCGGGCCCTCGTGTTGGAGCGGGGCCTACTCGATCTGGAGCAGGCGACGGCGACGCTCGAAGAGAGCCTGAACCAGGGCGAACCGACGCTTCGTGGCTTGACGGCGCTCGAGGAGCTCTACCTCAAAGCGCGTAACATCGAGAAGCTGATCGAGACCTATCAGCGCCAGATCGGCTTCTTCAGCGACCCGAGCCTCAAAGCGTCGCTCCACGTCAAGATCGGCCGTGCCTACGAGCAGATCGGCGACGAGCGGGCGATCGCCAAGGAGCACTACCGTACGGCGCTCAACCTCTCGCCCGAGGACAGCGAGGCCTTCTCGGCCCTCGAGTCGTACTTCAAAGCCCAGTTCAGTTGGAAGTCACTCGCCGAATTCTACGAGCAGATCGCCGCATCCCTCAGCTCGGTCGAGCGCAAGGTCGATATTCTGCTGCGCCTCGCCGAGCTCTACGCCGACCAGTTCCTCGATCCGCAGCGGGCGATCGACGCTCTCGCGCGGGTGCGCGAGATCAAGCCCGACCACGTGCCGACGTTGATCCGCGAAGCCGAGCTGCTCGAGCAGACCGAGCAGTACGAGATGCTGCCGGAAGTGTTGGGTCAACACGCCGAAGCGGTGCAGAACGGGATCGAGAAAGCGGCGATCTACGCGAAGCTGGGCAAGCTCTTCGAGACGCAGTTCAACGACGCCGAGAGCGCGCGAAACGCCTACCGAATGGCGCTCGACAACCAGCATGACCATCAAGAGGCGCTCCACGCCGTGTTGCGTCTGGCGACCGACTCCGAGGACTGGGAATCGCTTGCCCACGCGACGCTTCAGCTCGCCCGAATCGAGATCTCCGCTGGCGCGCAAGCGCAGCGCCTCTTCGAGGCGGCAGAGATCCTCTGGGCTCGCTTGAGCCGCGTGGAAGAGGCGGAGTCCTATCTCAAAGAGGCCGTCGCCCTCGACACCTCGGCGCTGCCGGCGATCAAGCTGCTGACCCGGATCTACTACACCTCCGAGCGCTACGGCGAGCTGGCCGAGCTCTACGAGCTACAGCTCAACCACAGCCAGTCGCGAGAACAGTCGGTGTTCTTGCTCGAGAAACTAGCCGCGCTGCACGAAGACCGGCTGACCAACCGTCAAGAGGCCGCCGCCTGTTACAACCGGATCCTCGAGCTCAGCCCGGGCAATCTGAACGCGCTGCGCTCCCTCGGGCGCCTCTATTTTCAGCTGCAGCAATGGGAGCTACTGATCGAGGTCAACGCCAAAGAGGCGGAGCTCGCGGGCGACATCCACCACGTCGTCAACTTGATGACCCGCAACGGCGAGATCTACGAAGAGTTCCTCAACGACGACGTGCAGGCGATCGCCTGCTACGAAAAAGCGCTCAATATCGCGCCGACCTTCCTCCCCGCGCTGCGCCCCCTCGAGCGGATCTACGCGCGCACCGAGCGCTTCGACGCGCTGCTGAAGGTGTACGAGCGCGAGCACCAGGTCGTCTTCGACCCGAAGCAGCGAGCCAATCTCGACTTCACGATCGCCCAGATTCGCGAACAGCATCTCGGTGACCTTCAAGGGGCACGCGCCGCTTACGAGTCGCTGCTGGCGACGGTGCCGAATCACGAGGCATCGATCGTCGCGCTCAAGCGCATCTATCGCCAGCTCGCCGATTGGGAAGCGCTGCGGCAGCTCTACGAGCGCCAGCTGCGCGATGCCTCCGACCCGATCGAGCGCCGCAATCTGAACTTCGAGATGGGGCAGATCTATGCCACCAAGCTCAAGCGGGAATACCAGGCCGTGGCTTCGTTCTACCAGGCGACGGTGGCCGACCCCGATTTCCAACCGGCTCGGGACGCGATCGAGCGAATCCTGCTGCGCCAGGGCGACTATCCGTCCCTCGTGGACTTCCATGCCGAACAGCTCGAGCGCACCGAAGAGCCGACCCTTCGGCTACGGATCCTGCATACCCTGGCCAACATCTGGCGCGTTCACTTGAAGAACAACGAGCATGCCTGCACGCAGTACGAACGGATCGTCCAGGAGTCGCCGACGGACTTCGAGGCGGTCTCGGCGCTCGAGGTGATGTACCGCGAGCAGGGTAGCTACCGCAAGCTCGTCGACCTGTACAAGAGCGTCGCCCAGGAGACCACCGACCTGCGGTTCGCGCTCAATTGCCTCGAGCGCGCCGCGGAGTGCTGCCTGGCCGAGCTCGACGCCCCGGACGAGGCGATCGAGTACTACGGAATCGTGCTCAGCAACGACCCGAGCAACCATGCGGCGATGGATCGCCTGCAAGAGCTCTTCGCCAGACGCTACAAATGGCTCGACATGATGATGCTCCTCAAGCAGCGCCTGCAGGTCGAACCCGAGCGGATCGACGTGATCACCACGCGCCTCCAGCTCGCCGCGTGCTGCGAGTTGCTCGAGAAATTCGATGCCGCGCGCGAGCAGCTCGAGCTGATCCTTTCCGACGAGCCACGCCACATTCCCGCGGCCCTCGCGCTGATCCGACTGGCCGAGAAAAGCGGAGACGACGCGCGCGCCGATGAGATCCGCGCACAAATAGCGCCGAAGGCCACGCAGCCGCGGGTCTCCGATGACGAGAGCGACGCCCATGACGACGAGATGCACCAACTCTCGACGGCGATCGCCCAATCCTCGAGTACCGTGATCGTCGACGAGAGCGCCCTCGCACCGGAGCGCGAGAAAGAGTAGCGGACGCTCGGTTCATTGCTCTTGCCTAATCCTCCCGTCAATGGCAATACTGAGGGCGCGTCGGCGATTGGCCGTCCCGACGGCCCCGGCGCTCGTCTCGATGGAGGAACCATGCCCGCTAATCTGCTGAAGGGAAAGGTGATCTCGCGCTCGATCCGCGACACGATCCGCGGCGCCGTCGGCGAGCTCGCGGACCAGGGACAGCGCCCCGGCCTCGCGGTGGTGCTGGTCGGAGACGATCCGGCGTCGGCGATCTACGTACGTAAGAAGGCCCAAGCGTGCGACAAGCTGGGATTGCACTCCGTCGTGCGGATCCTGCCGGAGTCGACGTCAGAGGGCGATCTGCTGGCCCTGATCGATCAGCTCAACGCCGACCCAGCGATTCACGGTATCCTGGTCCAGCTGCCGTTGCCGCCGTCAATGGCCGCGGACGACGTGTTGCGACGGATCGACCCGAGAAAGGACGTCGACGGCTTTCACCCCGAAAACGTCGGGCTGTTGCTCCTCGGACAGCCGCGCTTCGTCGCCTGCACGCCCTTTGGAATGATGAAGATGCTCGAGCACGCGGGTTGCGAGCTGAAGGGCAAACACGCCGTCGTCGTCGGACGCTCGAACATCGTCGGTAAGCCGATCGCCCTCTTGCTCTTGCAACAGCACGCCACGGTCACGATCTGCCACAGCCGCACGCAGGACCTCGAGGGGCACGTGCGACGGGCCGAACTGGTCGTCGCTGCAATCGGGCGGGCGGAGATGATTCGCGGCGACTGGATCAAAGAGGGCGCCGTCGTGCTCGACGTCGGAATCAACCGTCTAGACGACGGTCGGATCGTCGGAGACGTAGACTTCGCGGGGGCCTCCGAGCGGGCGAGTTGGATCACACCCGTACCCGGCGGGGTCGGGCCGATGACGATCACGATGTTGCTTTGGAACACCGTCGAAGCCGCGCGGCGA
>JAGQJP010000540.1 GCA_020430585.1 Myxococcales bacterium
AAGAGGTGCAGATCAAGAAGCTCGCCGACGGACGCTACCTGGCAGATGCCCGGATCCCGATCCGCGATCTCGTCGAGGTGATCTCCGTCGAGATTCCCTCCGATGGCGACTACGAGACCCTCGGTGGGTTTCTGATGTGCAACGCTGGGCGCGTTCCCGAGATGAACAGCAAGATCGAATGGAACGGCCTGACATTCACGATCAAGGACGCGGACAACAAGTCGATCCACCAGGTCGAGATCGACAAGCGAGCACACGTCGTCGCCCCCGAGCCGTAAGCCCTTTGACAAGCCAGGCCAATATTGAGTAGGATCGGCATCCTGTGACCATCACGAAGGAGTGGGTGGATGAACACGGCATGGAGACGTATCGGGCGCTTCTGGCTCCCGATGCTGGTTTTGGTCGCTCTATGTGGCCTCGGATGTGACAAGAAGACGCCGCAGAATCAACAACCAACCGACAAACCGGGGCAGCCCAAGCCCGGAAACAACGTCGAGACACCTGGAAAGACGCCTGGCAAGACGCCGACGCCTGGCAAGACGCCGACGCCTGGCAAGACGCCGACGATCGGCACACGTCAGCCCGGCCCGGGCGTCACGCCCACCCCGGTCGTGATGCCGACGCCCAACCTCAATCAACCGGCCGACGTGATCGCGATCGTCGCCGTGCAGAGCTTCGACGCAGTGCTCGGTCGAGTCGAGAAAGTCGTCGCCCAGTTCAAGCCAATGCCGCTCAAGGCGTTGGCGCTCGCTGGACTCCAGAAAAACACGGGATTCAAGTCCATCGACTTCTTCGACACCACCAAGCCCCTGCGTTTCGTGGTCTGGGCCCCGTCCGCATCGAAGCAACCTCTGGCGATCGTGGTTCCGATTACGGACAAGGCGAAGGCGGAGGCGGCCCTGCCCGACTCGAAGAAACCGAACGTCGACGGCAACGCGTACAAGATCGTGGTCGGCGGTGAGGGTGGATACGTCAACTTCGTCAGTGGCCACATGGTGCTGACCAAAGATCCCAAACTCTTCGCCAAAGGCAAGGCGTTCCTCGGTGGGTCGCTGCTGACGACACCGCAGACGCAGCTGGTATCGCTTCATCTGCGCGTCGGTGTCTTGACCAAGATGTTCGGCGCTCAGCTCGACAATCTGAGCCAACTCGTCACCTCGGGAAATCTACCGATGGGTGCCGGCGCGCTGCTGAAGAAGTGGGTTGATGGCGTCGTCCGCTTCATCAAGGACATCGACTCGGTGGCGGTTCACCTGGTCTGGACCGATACGCTGCTGCAGCTGCCCGTGGTCTTCATCCCCAAGGCTGGCTCCCACCTTCAAAGCTGGGCGCACGGCGTCACCAAGCGCTCCTTCTCACTGCTCAACTCGATGCCCGGCAGCGCGCTGTTGGGCTTCTCGATGAACGTCGATCCGAAGATCTTTCTGAGCTTCATCTCCAAAGAGATGATTCAGACGGCGTACAAGATGAGCCCCCAAGAATCGGCGACGTTCATGGCGATGATGCACAGAACGATGTCGCTGCTGACCGGAGAGAGCCACTTCTCGCTGCACACCCACGGAACGTTTCCCTTCTCGATTTCGTCCGTGACGCGCGTGACCAACGGTCAAGAGTATCGCAAGCTCGGCTATCAAGCCTTCGACTTCATCTTTCAGAAGGCGCTGCGCGCCGCAGCGCCGAAGCTGCAGGGCAAGATCAAGCTGGATCAGATCAAGAGCTTCTCCGACGTGATCAAAGTTCTCGCACCGTTTGCTGGGGCTGCGGGGATCACGCTCGCGATCGGCAAGGACGGGGTGGTGGACTATCTGCGGATCACGATCAATCCCCAACGCTTCGCCCAGGTCGTCGGCAAGGGGAACGCCCGCGTCGAATCGCAGCTCAAGCTCTGGACTGGGATCCTCGGGACCAAGCTCGAGTGGGCGTTTGGCTATGGAAGCGACGTTGTCGCCTTTTGTGTCGGTCCTGATGCCGTCGCGCTAGCGAAGAAGCTCTCGAATCATCAGCCTGCGAGCGGTACGACGCTGGCCAAGATCGCAACGGGTTTTGCGCCGCACTCGGTCTTTGCTTTCTACCTCTCGCCTATTGCGATCGCCAAGACGATCGTGCGTTTGCCGATACCGAACCTCGCGCCCTTGAAGACAGTCGTCGGCGGGATGGAGGAGACCGGTTCGATTTCGCTCTCCGTCGGCGGAGGCAACGACGTTCGTGCGGTGCTCAGCTTGCCGATGACCGACGTGATGCAGCTCGTCAAGGCGGGCTTCAAGGCCTATATGCAGCGAATGCGCCCGTAGCTCACGACCCACCCGCCGCTTCCAGATGATTCCGCCGTCCGAGAGCCGACCGGCCTGGCTAGGATGCCGACGCCGTCGATGACTGTCGTCGTTTGAGGCGCAGCATGAAGACGATCGCCGCGGCGATCAACGGGACACCGATCAGCTGAGAGGTCGAGAGATAGCCGCCGAAGAAGACCCCGCGGTCGTCGTTGCGGAAAAACTCGATCACGAAGCGGCTGATCGCGTAGAGCACGACGAACATCCACCAGACCTGGCCGTCGAAGGACTTTCGCTTGCGCAGCCAGAGATAGAGGTAGGCGAAGATCAAGAGGTTGGCGAAGGCCGAGTAGAGCTGCGTCGGGTGTACGGGCAGGCTCGTCTTGGCGGTCCAACCGATCGCCTTCATCTCCTCGAAGTGCTGCCACCAGGCGGGGCTCCAGCGCGGGAACCGCAGGCCGACGTCGGCCGCGCAGGTCTTCCCGAAGCAGCACCCGCTGAAGAAGCAGCCCAGGCGACCGAAGACGAGGCCGAGGGCGATGCCGAAACCCCCGATGTCGCAGGTCTTCCAGAAGTCGAGCCGGTGTTTGCGGATGAACCACATCCCGTAGGCGACGGCGGCGATGAATCCACCGTAATAGGCCAGACCGCCATACCAGATCTTGAAGACCCGCAAACAGTCGCGACCCGGGTGGCAACGCCCCTCGAAACAGATCGAGTAGTTCTGTTTGAGGCACTGGGCGTCGCTGACGCAGGGGATCTGCAAGCCGGTCTTGGTCCACAGCGGCTTGCCCTCGGTCTTGGTCGGATCGACGCAGAGGTAGACGTAGTCCCAGAAGTGTCCATCGGCGAAGACGTGCAGGATGCGGGCGCCGACCACGCCCCAGATCAACATCCAGAGCGCGAGATCGAGGAATTTGTTGGCGTCGCCGCCGATGCGGATCTGTTCGCGCCAGCCGAGCCAGATCGCCAACATGAAGCCGAAGAGGAGCAACGTGAAATAGGCTGGGAACGAAAGCGGTCCGAACAGTTGAAATGTCGGGTACATCGACTCCTCAAGCGGCTTTTGGCTTGGCGTCGCCCTCTTTGGCAAACAACACGCTGTTCTTGTTGAACGACATGTCTAGAACGAGCAGCGCGACGCCCACGACGATCGCCACGTCCGCGATGTTGAACGTCGGCCAGTACGCCTTGTCGTTCCAATGCCACTGAATGAAGTCGATGACGTAGTTGTAGCGGACGCGATCGACGAAGTTCCCGATCGCCCCCGCGACGATCATCGCAAAAGCCCAGACGACGGCATCGACCGTGCTCTTGAGGCGAAAGAAAATCACCAGGATCGCCACGATCGCGATCAGCGAGACCGCTGTGAAGAAGATCATCCGGAACTTTGCTGGAGCGTCGGCCAAAAACGACCAGGCGGCGCCAGAGTTCTCGGCGTAGTGGAAGCGCCAGAAACCGGGGATCACCTCGATTCGATGGGTCCGCAGGACGAGCAGCTCACCCGCCTTGAGCGTGCGATCGGGGCGCAGAATCAGGTTCTCCGACGCGTAGACGTAGTTCTTCGCTACTTCCTGCAGGTCCGCGCGGTTCAGCTCGTGGATCTGGTGCAACAGCGTGTGCGCAGCGGTCTGCTTCTTCTTCAGCTCGCGGAGGTGGTCGGCGGTCGTCGTCGCATCGAGCCCGAGCCAGTCGTCGTAGACCGTTCGCAGCACGGTGCTGTCGAGACGAAAGAGAAAGCGCGGCGACTCCCGCAGGTCCTTTCGGTGAAAGACGAAGAGGTGGACCCGCTCGGGGAGGGGCTTGTCGAGGTCGATCAGCTGCTTCTTCAAAAGACGTACGTTCTGAGCGATCCACTGTTTGCGCTTGGCGTCCGCCAGTTTGGGAAAGCGCGCCTTGATCAACGCATCGAGGGTCTTGCCCGCAAACTCGCTCGAGACCAGAACAGGTTGGGGATGCGCCGGTGTGGCCAGCGCGCTCTCGGCCCAGCGTTTGCTCCACAGGTCGCTACCTGTGAAGAGCAGCACCATCGCCAACAGGATCAGGATCTTTGCTTTCATTCGGGGACACCGTTGGGAAAATAGTCGTGGAGCACGCCAGCGCAGCGCCCGCACACGTCGACGTGCTCGGGGCTAGAGCCGACGTCCTCGTTGTAGATCCAGCAGCGGGCGCATTTTTCACCCTTCGCCTTCTCGATCGTGATCTCGAATGGGAGCTCCCCGGCAGTCGGCGCGACGCGTAGCTCGACCTGGCTGACGATGAAGATCGTCGCTAGATCGTCGGCGTACTGCTCGACGATGCCGCGACCCGCGTAGCTCGGCGAGATCTGCAAACGTACGCGCGCATCGAGCGAATTGCCGACGAGCTTCTCGACGCGGGCGCTCTCGAGGCGCTTCAAGACCTCGACGCGCATCTCTTTGAGCGTCTCCCACTGCTCTTCGAGCGTCGTGTCGATCAACGACGGGTCGTGCGTCGGAAATTCCGCCAAAAAGACGCTGTCGGGGTCGTTGGCCGCCTTCGGCAGGTAGGACCAGATCTCCTCGGCGGTGAACGAGAGGATCGGCGCCAACATCACCGACATCTCGCGCAGCACGCGGTAGATCGTCGTTTGGCCCGAGCGGCGCGCGTGCGAGGAGGCGCCCTCGACGTAGAGCCGATCCTTGAGGATGTCGAGGTAGAACGCGCTCAGCTGTACCGTGACGAACTCGACGACGCTGTGGAAGATCATATGGAAGGTATAATCCTCGTAGCTCTTGCGCACACGTTGCAACAGTCGCTGGAACTGGCTCAGCTTCCAACGGTCGATCACGGGGAGCTCGCCGAGTGGCACGGCGTCTCGGTCCGGATCGAAATCCGAGACGACGCCCAGCATGAAGCGCGCCGTGTTGCGGATCTTGCGGTACGCTTCGGTCAGCCGCGCCAGGATCTCGTTCGAGAGGCGCACGTCTTCGCGGTAATCTTCGGCGCAGACCCACAAGCGCATGATCTCCGCCCCATTCTTCTCGATGATCTGCTCGGGCGGAATGAAGTTTCCCTTGCTCTTCGAGATCTTCTTGCCCTCGCCGTCGACGACGAAACCGTGCGTGATCACCGACTTGTACGGCGCCACGTCCCGCGTGCCGACCGAGGCGAGAAGCGACGAGTGGAACCAGCCTCGATGTTGGTCGCTACCTTCGATGTAGAGGTCCGTCTTCACGCCCGGTTGCTCGAGGCGCTCCATCACCGCCGCGTAGCTCACCCCCGACTCGAACCAGACATCGAGGATGTTCGCGTCTTTGTCGAAGGAGGCACCGTCGCAGGAGGGGCAGCGCGTGCCCGGGGGCAGCAGCTCCGCCGCCTCGCGCTCGAACCAGACGTCCGTCGAATGCTGCTCGACCAGCTGGGCCACGTGCTCGACGGTCTCCGCGGTGACGTGGGTGTGGCCGCAGGTGGTGCACGTGAACGCGGGGATCGGCACGCCCCAGAAGCGTTGACGCGAAATGCACCAGTCCGGGCGATTCTCGACCATCGCGTAGATCCGATTGCGCCCCCACGAGGGGACCCAGTTGACGCGATCGATCTCGCCGAGCGCCTTATGGCGCAGATCGTTGGTCTCCATCGAGATGAACCACTGCTCCGTGGCGCGGAAGATCACGGGCTTGTGCGAGCGCCAACTGTGCGGGTAGCTGTGGGTGATCGTCTCGCCCGGCCGATTGAGCAGCGCGCCGATCGCGCTCAAGTGCTCGACGATTTGCGGATTGGCGACGAAGACGTTGAGCCCGGCCCAGCGCTCGACCTCATCGGTGAATCGCCCGGCGGCGTCGACGGGCGCATAGGGCTCGAGGCCGTATGCCAATCCCGTGTGGTAGTCCTCGACACCGTGACCGGGTGCGGTGTGGACGCAGCCGGTCCCCGACTCGAGGGTCACGTAATCGGCGAAGACCACGATCGAGTCGCGCTCGATGAAGGGGTGACGACAGATCACGCCCTCGAAGGCCGAACCCTTGTGTCGCGCGACAACACGGTGGTCGTCGAAGCGGCATGCGGCGGCGACGCTCTCGACCAGCTCGCTGGCGATGATCAGCGTCTCGTTCGGGCGCTCGACCAGGGCGTACTCGAATTGCGGGTGTAGCGCGATCGCCAGGTTCGCCGGCAACGTCCAGGGCGTGGTGGTCCAGATCACCACCGATAGCGGCTTCTTCACCTCACCGAGGCTCCAGCTCTCGTGCTTGACCGGGAAGCGCACGTAGATCGAAGGGCTGGTGTGCTCTTGGTATTCGAGCTCCGCTTCGGCCAGGGCCGTTCGGTGCACGGGGCACCAATGCACGGGCTTTTTACCCTTGTAGATGCTGCCGTTGACGAAGAAGCGGCCGACCTCGCGGACGATGTCCGCCTCGTAGCGGTAGTCCATCGTCAGGTACGGACGATCCCACTGCGCCAGGACGCCGAAGCGCTTGAACTCACGGCGCTGGATCTCGACGAATTCGTCGGCGTAAGTCCGACAGGCACGACGGAACTCGACGGCGCTCAGCTCGCGCTTCTTCTTGCCCAGATTCTTGTCGACCTGAACCTCGATCGGCAGGCCGTGACAGTCCCAGCCGGGCACGAAATCGCAGCGGAATCCCGCGAGATTGCGATATTTGACGATGATGTCCTTGAGGATCTTGTTCAGGATGTGGCCCGCATGAATATGGCCGTTGGCGTACGGCGGACCGTCGTGCATCAAGAATTTCGGCGCCTCCGCGTTCTTCTCGATCACGCGATCGTAGGTCCGCTCGTTGGACCAGCGCTCGACGAGCCGTGGTTCGTTCTGAGCCAGGTTGGCTCGCATCGGAAACTGGGTGCGTGGCAGGTTCAGCGTCTTGTTGTAGCTCATCGGTCGCGGTCCTCCGACAGCGGTGGATTCAGAAACGCCTATTCTGATTGCTGCGTTTGCCAAAGTCAAGCGACCAGGGGCCCCGAACCCCGCATGCTGCGCCGTGCTGTCTTGACACGCTAGGGGCTTTTACCGATACTCGGGAAACGATAGGATTCGACACCCTTTCCCGGATTGAAATATGAAACGTTCCCTCATTTTGATGCTGGCGCTGTTGATCGTGGGTTGGACTCAGGTAGCGCGGGCGGGCGTGGACGAGCTCAAGAAATTGTATGCCAAGAGCCGGGTGCAGTACTTCCAGCTCGAGCTGAGCGAGTCCGAGAAGACACTGGACAAGGCGATCGCGATGATCAAGTCCGAGAGCCTGAGCGGAGCGTTCGTCGCCCGAGTCTACATCCTGCGCGGTGTCGTCGCCTTCATCAACAAGAAGGACAAGGACGCGGCCAAGAATTGGATGGTGCAGGGCCTCAAGCTCGACCGCAAGGCGAAGATCGACTCCGACATCATCACGCCGGACCTCGAGACGCTCTTCCAAGAGGCGGTCAAGTCCCTCCCCAAGGTGCACAAGAAGATCCCCTTCAAGCTGAGCCACACGCCGCCAACCCGCGCAACGCCGGGCAAGAGCCTGTCGCTCGTGGTCACGGCGCTGGGCGAGCCGACGTTTCGCGTGCTCGTCTATTACCGCAATGCCGAGCTACCGATCTTCACCAAGATCGAGATGCTCCCCGGCTCTGATAATCGGTACGTCGCGACGGTGCCCAAGGATCTGCTCGTCGGCGACTATCTCTATTACTATTTCGAGATCCAACACGACACCCAGGGCGTCGTCGCCCGAGCCGGCACCGAGTCGCGTCCCTACAAGATTCGCCTCGACGGCAAGGTGATCACCGGGCCCGGCACGAAGCGCAAGAAGGGGATCGACGACAAGATCGTCAACATCTCGCTGTCCATCGGAACGGGCGGCGGCTATATCGCCCGCAACAAGTCGGTGCGCAAGATCGGTGACGAGAACATTACCGTAAATCCTGGCTTCGCCTTCACACCGCTGCACATCTTGACCGAGATCGGCTTCATGATCGGCACCGCCTGGGAGATCGCCCTCTTCTACCGCCTGCAGGTGATCGAGCTGGCCCATGCTGGTGGGGTGAAAGCGAAATGGTACGTCAAGGACAATCGGCCGCTGCGCGTGTACCTGGCGGTCGGCGTCGGTGGCGGTCAGGTTCGTCACACCGTCAATCTCGACCCGGCGGTGCCGAACTTCGTGGACACGACGAAATCGGGCCTCGGGCAGGCTGGGCTCGGCGCTGGCTTGATCTACAACTTCACGCCGATGGTCGGGATCTTGTTCGAGGTCTACAACGCGTACTACTTCCCACAATTTGCCGCGCAGATCGACGTGCAAGCCGGCGTACAACTCAGCTTCTAGGGGCCGATGAGCGCCGTATGGGCTATCCGCTAGCGATCTTGCTCGCGGTGATCCAGGGGCTTACCGAGTTTCTACCGGTATCGTCTTCGGGTCACCTTCGACTCTGTGGTGCGCTCTTCGGGCTGGACCGGCCGACGACGGCGTACGACGTGATCCTGCACGCCGGCACCCTGCTCGCCGTGATCATCGTCTTCCGCGGCGAGCTGAGGCGAATGCTCGTGGCGCTCGCGCGTGTCGGGGGTCTGCTTCGCGCGGGTGGGCTGCGCGCCCTCTGGGCCGACGCCGACGCACGTCTGATCGTGCTACTCGGCCTCGCGATGTTGCCGACGGGCGTGATTGGCCTGCTGATCAAGCGCTTCGAGAACCAGCTCGCGCAGATTTGGTTCGTTGGCGCGATGCTGATCGTCAACGGGTGCGTGCTGTTTTTGACAAAGTCCTTGAGCGCGCGAGCGACACGTGGTCTAGACGAGATGACCGTATCCGACGCGTTGCTGATCGGCACGGCCCAAGGCGCGGGCGTGTTGCGCGGGATCTCGCGTTCGGGATCGACCATCGTCGCTGGAATGGGAGTCGGGTTGCGTCCGAGCGACGCGTTCTCGTTCTCGTTTCTGCTGGCGATCCCGGCGATATTGGCCGCCGTGGCGGTCGAATCGAAAGAGATCGCCGGCGGCGCGGGCGTGACCTTCGGCGAAGCCGCGCTAGGATTCGTCATCGCGCTTCTGGTGGGGTGGGCAGCCCTCGTCGGCTTGCGCCAACTCGTGGATCGCGGAAAGCTTCACGTTTTCGCGATCTATTGCTGGATCGTCGGTGGAATCGCGATCGCCAGCGAAATTCTGCGACGTTGATCGTCGATCGAGAGGGGAACCATGAGTTACGCGGTGATTATGGCTGGTGGCTCGGGCACGCGCTTCTGGCCAGCGAGCCGGAGACAACGCCCGAAGCAACTGCTGAGTTTTCTAACGGATCGCAATCTGCTCCAAGAGACCGTCGACCGTGTCCTGCCGCTCTTTCCCGTCGAGCGGATCTTGATCGTGACCTCCGTCGACCTCGGGCCAGCGGTTCGCGAGGCGTGTCCGACGATTCCCGTCGAGAATATCCTTCTCGAGCCCGCACAGCGCAACACCGCTCCCTGCATCGGCTATGCGGCGACCGTCGTGCAGCAACGACACCCGTCGACCCCGATGGTGGTGCTGCCGGCCGATCACTACATATCGGACGGCGACCACTTTCGCGACGTGATCGCCGATGCGCTGGAGCACGTCGTCGGTGGCCGCATGGTCACTCTCGGGATCACACCGACCTCTCCGAGCACCGCATACGGCTACATCAAGTTCGGTGATTTCTCGACGGGCCGTACCGATTTGGAGCACCGCGCACGTGAGCTGCTCGAGTTCGTCGAGAAGCCCGACCTGGCGCGGGCGCTTCAGTTCTTGCAGAGCGGACGCTATCTCTGGAACGCCGGGATCTTCGTCTTCCGCTCCGACGTGATGCTCGAAGAGATCGATCGACAGCTTCCCGTGCTCTCGCGGTGTCTAGGTGGGATTCGCGACGCGATGGGAACCAACGGCTACAGCGACGCGGTGGCGGCTGCTTTCAGCGAGTCGCCGAGCATCTCGATCGACTACGGGGTGATGGAGCACGCCCAGGATATGCTCGTCATCCCCGCCGCATTCGGTTGGAGCGACGTCGGCAGCTGGGACGCGCTGCTCGATTTTGCTCCGCAATCGGCGGAGAACTTCGTGCACGGCTCGACCTACACGCTGGAATCGGCGCGGAACGTATTGTATAGTGATGGGCCTTTGGTGACCGCCGTCGGCGTCGAAAACCTGGTGGTCGTCGCGACCGCCGATGCCGTGCTCGTCTGCTCACGCGATCGCGCACAGCTGGTCAAGCAATTGGTTCTCGCGCTCGAGGAGCGTGGCCTCTCGCACTTGCTCTAGGGGCAGATATGCCATTCGATCGTCGCATCTTCAGACAGTACGATATTCGCGGTGAGGTCGATCTCGAGCTCGACGACGAACTGGCGGCGGACATCGGTCGCGCGGTATCGACCTATTTCTTGCGCCAGGGCACCACGCTCTTGAGCGTCGGCCGCGACTGTCGCCATTCGTCGCCATCGTTGGCGAAGGCGTTCATCACGGGCGCGCTCGAGACCGGCATCGACATCGTCGACGTCGGGATGGTGCCGACGCCCGCGCTCTACTTCTCCGTCGTCCGGCTCGGACTGGAGGGTGGGGTGATGGTGACCGGCAGCCACCACGGGCCGACGGTGAACGGGTTCAAGGTCGCCAAGGGCGTGGCGACGATCTTCGGCGACGAGCTGATGCAGATCGCCGATCTCGTGGCCGCGCGCGACTTCGAGCGTGGGCAGGGCACCCTGACCGAGCGCGATGTCTTCGGTCTCTATTGCGACGATCTGGCGGGACGTCTGCACCTCGGTCCGCGCAACCTGTTGGTGGCGATCGACGGCGCCAACGGAGTCGGCGGCCCTCCGATGCTCGAGGTCCTCGAGCGCTTGGGCGTGCACCATATCGCGCTCTATTGCGAGCCCGACGGCAATTTTCCGAATCACGAGCCCGATCCGATCGTCGAGAGCAACATCGAAGACCTGATCCACGAGGTCAAGGACCAGTTCGCCGATCTCGGGATCGCCTTCGACGCCGACGCCGATCGCATCGGCGTGGTCGATTCGACGGGCGAGGTAATCCCCGCCGACCGACTGCTGATGCTCTTCGCTCGCGACATCCTGAAGAGCCACCCCGGTGCGACGATCATCGGTGACGTCAAGTGCTCGCAGATGCTCTTCGACGATATCAACGCTCGTGGTGGGCGAGCGATCATGTGGAAGACTGGCCATTCGCTGATCAAGCGCAAGATGATCGACGAGCAGGCGCTCCTGGCGGGCGAGATGTCGGGTCACGTCTTCTTTGCGCACCGCTACTACGGCTACGATGACGCGATCTACGCCGGGCTGCGACTGATCGAGCTGTTGTCCCATACCGAGGATTCCCTCTCCGAGCTTCTCGAAGAGCTTCCCCAGGTCTACGCGACGCGCGAGCTGCGACTCGACTCGACGGACGAGGAGAAGTTCGAGATCGTCGAGCGCGTACGCGAAATCTTCGAGTCCGATCGTCCGATCGTCGCGATCGATGGCGTGCGGGTTCAATTCGATGGCGGATGGGGATTGCTCCGCGCGAGCAACACCGAGCCGGTCGTCGTCTTCCGGTGCGAGGCGACGACGGCCGAGCGACTCGACGAGATCGTCGCCTCGATGGAGGACGCCCTCGCCGAGGCGGGGCTCTTTCCCACCGGAATGTATTTCTGAAGGAGTGAGGATGGCGGACGAGCGCATCGATTTGGAACAGATTCGGGCGATCGCTCATCTGGCGCGCCTGCGGCTCGCCGATGACGAGGTCGAGCCGATGCGTCGAGACATCAACGCGATCCTCGGCTATGTCGACAAACTGAACGAGCTGGACACGACGGGCGTCGAGCCGATGACCCACGTCGCCGTCGAGCGCACGCCGATGCGCGCCGACGAGGTGCGCGAGCAGCGCGTCATCGAACGGGCGCTGGGAGGCGCCCCAGAGGTGAGCGACGGCTCGTTCGTCGTGCCGAAGGTGGTCGGATGATCGCTCGTGGCATCAAGCAGCTGCGCCGCGCCTTCGACGAGGGCGAGACGACGCCCGAGGCGCTCGTCGACGAGGCGCTTCGGCGAATCGAGTCTGGCGACTCAGAGCTCGGCGCGTTCCTGCACCTCGCCTCGGAGCAAGCGCGGAAGCGGGCTTCCGACAGCACGCTACGGTATCGCGCGGGAAACGCGCGCCCGCTCGAGGGGATTCCGATCGCCCTCAAGGACGTGATCTGCACCGCCGAGATGCCGACAACGTGCGCATCACGGCTCCTCGATGGCTACCGACCGCCCTATTCGGCGACGGTCGTCGAGCGGCTGGAAGGGGCTGGCGCGATCATCGTCGGCAAGGTGAACAACGACGAGTTCGCGATGGGGTCGTCGACCGAGAACAGCGGCTATCAGCTGACCCGCAATCCCTGGGACCCGAGTCGCACGCCGGGTGGCTCGAGCGGAGGGTCCGCGGCCGCTGTCGCCGCACGCTTCGTCCCCGCGGCTCTCGGGACCGACACGGGCGGCTCGATACGGCAACCCGCCTCGTTTTGTGGAATCGTCGGGCTCAAGCCGACGTACGGTCGGGTCAGCCGCTACGGGCTCGTGGCCTACGCCTCGTCCCTCGATCAGATCGGTCCCCTCGCGTCGAGCGCCGAGGATTGCGCCGAAATTCTGCAGATCGTCGCCGGAGGCGATCCCCGCGACTCGACCTGCGTGACCCACCCGGTGCCGAGCTATCTCGCCGAGCTCGGTCAGCCTCTCGCGGGTCTGCGCCTGGGTCTGCCCCGCGAGTATTGGGGCGAGGGGCTGGCTCCCGACGTGGCGTCTTCGGCGCGTGGCGCCCTCGAGGTCTATCGCGAGCTCGGTGCCGAGCTGGTCGAGCTCGAGCTGCCCCACACGGAGTACGCCGTGGCGGCCTACTACCTCGTCGCGACCGCTGAGGCGTCCAGCAATCTCGCGCGCTTTGACGGTGTTCGCTATGGCGTTCGCAAGTCGGCGGAGGGCGGATCGCTGCTCGAAATGTACAAAGCGACGCGGCACGACGGGTTCGGCAGCGAGGTGAAGCGGAGGATCATGCTCGGCACCTACGCCCTGAGCGCGGGATACTATGATGCCTATTACCTCAAGGCGCTGAAGGTCCGCTCGCTGATCCGGGACGACTTTCTCCGCGCCTTTGCGCGCTGTGACGCGATCGTCGGCCCGACGATGCCGGATGTCGCGTTTCCGATCGGCGCCTACGTCGACGATCCACTTCAGATGTACCTCACCGACATCTTCACCGTAACGGCCAACCTGGCGGGTTTGCCGGCGATCTCGTTTCCCTGCGGCGTCGGCGGGGGAGGGCTGCCCGTCGGCTTGCAGTTGATCGCTCCGGCCTTCGCCGAGTCGCTGCTCCTGCGCGCGGTTCATCGCTACCAGCAGGCAACCGATTGGCACCACCGCGTTCCGGCGCGATACGCAGAGTGAGGGGCGAATGAGGGAACGATACGAAGCGGTGATCGGGCTCGAGGTACACGCGCAGCTGTTGACGCGGAGCAAGATCTTCTGCGGCTGCTCGACCCGCTTCGGGGCGCCGCCCAACGCGAACACCTGCCCGGTGTGTCTCGCGCTTCCCGGCACGCTGCCCGTGCTGAACCGCGAGGTGGTCTCCGCCGCGGTACGACTCGGTCTCGCCGTCGGCTCGACGATCAGTCGACAGAGTCGCTTCGCTCGCAAGAATTACTTCTATCCCGACCTTCCGAAGGGGTATCAAATCTCGCAGTACGAACAGCCGATCTGCCTCGGCGGCGCGGTGCCCGTGCACCTCGACGGCGTCGCGCGCTCCTTCGCGTTGACCCGGATTCACATGGAGGAGGACGCCGGCAAGTTGATCCATCAAGCGGGACGCGGCGAGAGCCTCGTCGACTTCAATCGTACGGGCGTGCCGCTGCTCGAGATCGTCAGCGAACCCGACCTGCGTAGCTCCGCCGAGGCGGGGGCCTACCTCAAGTCGTTGCGCGGGATCGTGCAGTACCTCGGGATCTGCGACGGAAACATGGAGGAGGGCTCGTTTCGCTGCGACGCCAACGTCTCGGTACGGCCGGTTGGGGCGACGGAGCTCGGAACAAAGGCCGAGCTGAAGAATCTCAACTCCTTTCGCAACGTGCAGCGGGCGATCGACTTCGAGATCGAGCGACAGATCGACGTGTTGCTCCATGGCGGCGCCGTCGTGCAGGAGACGCGGCTCTTCGATGCGACGACCGGCGCGACCCGCTCGATGCGCAGCAAGGAAGAGGCCCACGACTATCGGTACTTCCCCGACCCCGATCTGCTACCCGTGACGATCGACGAGGCCTGGATCGAGTCGTTGCGCGAGTCCCAGCCCGAGCTGCCAGAAGCGCGCTATCGCCGCTTCGTCGAGGCCTACGGGCTCTCGGCGTATGACGCCGACGTGCTGACCGACAGCCGCGAGCTCGGGGACTATTTCGAGGCTTGCGTCTCGATCCACGAGAATCCGAAGCGCGTGGCGAACTGGGTGCAGACCGAGCTCCTCGGCTATCTGAACGAGGGAAATCGATCGATCGCCGAGAGCCCGATCAGCGCGGCGAATTTGGCGGAGATGCTGAATCTCCTCGAGAGCGGCGTGATCTCGGGCAAGATGGCCAAAACGGTGTTCTCCGAGATGGCGGCGACGGGAAGCGCAGCCAAGCCGATCGTCGATCGGATCGGCACACAGCTGACCGATGGCGACGCGCTCTCCCCGATCGTCTGTGCGGTGCTCGACGCCAATCCCGGGCAAGTCGAGGAGTTCCTCGCGGGCAAGGAAAAGGTGATCGGCTTCTTCGTGGGGCAGATCATGCGCCAGACCAAGGGACGAGCGAACCCTCAACTGGTCAACGAGCTGCTTCGCGTCGAGCTGGCGCGGCGAAAGGAGACGACGTGAGCGCGTTCACCAGCCCGATCGAATGGATCGAGAGAGGGGCGGTGCGGATGCTCGATCAGACCGTCCTGCCGACGATTGAGCGCTACCACGACTACACCGACGCCGAAGGTGTCGCCGCAGCGATTCGCACGATGGTGATCCGTGGGGCCCCGGCGATCGGTATCGCAGCCGCCTTCGGGCTGGCCCTCGGGCTGCGTCGGGCCGTCGAGGAGGACCTCCGTGGCGCGGCGCTGCGAGCGCGTTTCGACGAGCTATGCGAGATGCTGGCGGCGACCCGGCCGACGGCGGTGAATCTGTTTTGGGCGATCGAACGGATGCGCCGCCGCTTCGAGGCGGAGGCGGCGCGCGTTAGCCCGAGCGAGCTCGTAGAGCTGCTCGTCGACGAGGCGACGGCGATCCATCGCGAGGATGTGGCCTGCAATCGCCGCATCGGTGCGCTCGGAGCACCGCTGTTGCACGGTGTCTCGAGCGTGTTGACGCATTGCAACACGGGGGCGTTGGCGACGGGCGGGTATGGCACGGCACTCGGTGTGATCCGGCGGTGTTACGAAGAGGGTCACCCGATTCGTGTGCTCGCCAACGAGACGCGACCGTTTCTCCAGGGTGCCCGCCTCACCGCCTGGGAGTGCCAGCGCGAGGGGATCGACGTGCGGTTGCTCACCGACGCGATGGCGGGGCACTTCATGGCGCGCGGCGCGATCGGAGCCGTGATCGTCGGGGCCGATCGCGTCGCCGCGAACGGAGACACGGCGAACAAGATCGGGACGTACACCATGGCCGTCCTGGCGCACGTTCATCGGCTGCCGTTCTACGTCGCCGCGCCGATCTCGACGATCGATCTCTCCCTCGCCTCGGGCGAGTTGATTCCGATCGAAGAGCGCGCCGCGAGCGAGGTCTCCAGCTGCTTCGGTCAGCCGATCGCCCCCGAAGGCGTCGCGGTCTGCAATCCAGCGTTCGACGTCACGCCCGGCGAGTTGATCGCGGCGATCATCACCGAGCGCGGCGTGGCGCGGCCGCCATACGACGAGAGCCTCGCCGCGCTGGTCGCCCGAACCGATTGATTCCGATCGGATTTCGGGTTGACAAACGCGACGATGATGTCTACTATCCGGTGCTCCTATGATCGGAAGGTGAATGCGATGTACGCGGTAATCAAGACAGGTGGCAAGCAATACAAGGTCAAAGCTGGCGATGTGTTGGCCGTCGAGCTCCTCGGTGTCGAAGATGGCACGAGCGTGAAATTCGACGAGGTGCTGCTCGTCCGTCAGGATGACGAGACGACGGTCGGCCAGCCGATGGTCGCCGGCGCGGTTGTGCACGGAACGGTTCTCGGCCTCGACAAAGGCGAGAAGCTGGTGATCTTTCGCAAGAAGCGGCGGAAGACCTACGAGAAGAAAAACGGGCATCGCCAACACTATTCTCGCGTGCGGATCGACTCGATCTCGATCGGTTGATTCCGACGCCGTACGTCGACAGTGAGGAGAAGACTGTGGCTCATAAGAAAGGTCAAGGCAGCTCGCGCAACGGGCGCGACAGCGCCGGACAGCGACGCGGTGTCAAGAAATACGGCGGTGAACGCGTTCGCGCCGGGAACATTCTCGTGCGGCAGCTCGGGACGAAATTTCACGCGGGGACGAACGTCGGTATCGGACGTGACTACACCCTCTTCGCATTGGTCGACGGCGTCGTGAAGTTCGAGAAGTTCACGGGCGATCGCACGCGCATCGCGGTGTATCCCGAAGCTTGAGCCTCTTCACGGCTCGAGAGTCCCCACGCCCCGCCCGCAAGGAGTTCACGACTCGCTCGTGAACATCGGTTATGCGTTTTCTCGACGAGATCACGATACGTGTCGAAGCCGGCCGCGGTGGTCACGGTGCTGTCTCGTTCCGCCGTGAGAAGTTCGTTCCCAAGGGTGGACCCGACGGCGGCGACGGTGGTCGTGGCGGTTCGGTCGTCTTGCGAGCGACGACGCAGTACAACACCCTCTCACACCTCAACCACAAGACCCTCTACCGCGCCGATCACGGCGGGAACGGCATGTCGGGACGCAAATCCGGCTCCGACTCCAGTGATATCGTCAT
Organism: Myxococcales bacterium; assembly: GCA_020430585.1. Taxonomy (GTDB): domain Bacteria; phylum Myxococcota_A; class UBA9042; order JAGQJP01; family JAGQJP01; genus JAGQJP01. The sequence goes on from JAGQJP010000540.1 coordinate 17,181, forward strand.
CGATGTACCCCTCGGGACGATCGTCTTCGACGAGCGCGGGGCCGAGGTCGCGGATCTGACCCGCGACGACGAACGCTTCGTCCTCGCCCACGGAGGCGATCGCGGCAAGGGCAATTGGCACTTCCGCAGCGCGACGCGCCAGGCGCCAGACTTCGCCAAGCCCGGATTTCCGGGTGAAGAGGGGACCTATCGTCTGGAGCTGAAGCTGATCGCCGAAGTGGGCCTCGTCGGGTACCCGAACGTCGGGAAGTCTACGTTGATCCGGCAGATTTCGTCATCCAAGAGCAAGGTCGGGGCCTACCCGTTCACGACGCGTTTTCCGCACCTGGCAGCGATTCGCCGCCCCTACCACCGAGCGCCCCTGATCATCGCCGATCTACCCGGGCTGATCGATGGCGCTCATCAGGGCGCGGGGCTCGGCCTCCAGTTCTTGCGGCACGCCGAGCGGACACGCTGCTTCGTCCATGTGTTGAGCGCCGAGTTCGGGCTCCACGCGCGACAGAAGTTCGAGGCGATCAACCACGAGCTCTCGAGTTACAACCCCGAGCTCATCCGTCGTCCGCAGCTGGTCGTCTTGAACAAGTGCGACCTGGTGGACGATCAGACGCTGATCGACGCCATCCGCCGCGACTTTCCAGACTACCCGTTCTTCGTCATTTCCGCGCTGAAAATCGAAGGCTTAGCCCCACTCGTCGCCTCGATCCACGAGCTGGTCCCGCCGATCGACGATGATCGTGCGTAAGAGCCGCTCGTCGACCCCGTCAAGTCTTTCCGAGCGCCGGTGCCAGGTCGGCCCTGCGGTTTGCCGTTCGCCTTTTTGTTGATTTTTACTGGGCTTCTGGCCTAAGATTTATCTGCTTGAAGCATGACAGCGTATCCCACCATGTTCCTGAATTTGCGGGTGTTATCTCGGGAGGGCGGCTGATGGAGCTCGCGCGGACCTGTAAGATCGCCGCGGTTTTCGCGGTTTTGTTGTCGTTGACCTTCGCTACCGCGTTCGCCGCCGACAAGAAGGCGCCGACGCCGGCCCCGAAGAAGGATCCAGCGCCGAAGAAGGATCCAGCGCCGAAGAAGGCACCGGCTCCGACGCCGGCGCCCGCGCCGACGAATACGCCAACACCGCTCACGCGCCCGAAGGCGCCGACGAAGCCGACCCACAACATCAAGCTCAAAGAGCTCGAAGAGAAGGTCACGACGCTCAAAGAGCAAATTTTCACGACCAAGACGCGGATCATGCTGCTCAAAGAGCAGATCATCAACGACACGATCGCCGAAGCGAAGGCGGTGATCCGCCACTCCAACGAGCTCGGCGCCTCGTTTCGCGTCGTGCGGGCGCTCTATTTTCTCGACGACAACAAGATCTACTTCCAGGACAATCGCACGCGGGAGCTCAAAGACACGTTCGTGATCTACCAGGGCAGCGTGGTTCCGGGTAATCACATCCTGACCGTCGAGCTGATGGTTCAAGGCCACAGCCCGGTGTTTACCTACATCAACGGATACCGATTTCGAATTCGCTCGAGCTTCGCCTTTCACGCACTCAAAGGCCGAATTACGCAGCTGACCGTCCTGCCCTACGAAAAGGGCGGTCAGACGACATCCATCGAACAGCGCCCATCGGTCAAATATCGCGTGCAGCAGTTCCAGCTCACCAAAGAATCGTTGAAGAAGCTATCGGGCATCAAGAATCGCGACGTGAAAAGGAAGAAATGAACCGCCTCTGCTCGACACCGCGGCGCTTGCTCGTAGTGATAGCGGTACTCACCGCGATGCCGTTGCACTCGCTGTTCGCCGATGCTCTCGACCTCCGCTCCAACGACCTGAACCAGATCGAGTCCGAGGTGCGCACACTCCAACAGCAATACGCGAATCCGATCGCCTCGACGAGATTCTACACGCTGCAGCGACGGCTGATCGACGCGCAGATCCAGTTCGAGCTCAAAGATTATGAGCGTGCGAGTATTCTCTTGACGGACGCTCTCAGCTTCCGCGGAATCGAGAAGACGCGGGACTACGTGCCGACCGTGATGATGCTCGGTCGCTGCCATTTCTACATCAAGAACTACAACTCGGCGCGCGCCGCATTTCGCAAGGCGTACGCTGCGTCGTATGGAACGCGACAACAGGAAGCGCTCTACTACTTGGTCGAAGTCGCCCTAGAGACGCACGATCTGAAAGCCTTGCAGCAGCTGTTTCGTGTCTTGAGCCGCATCGGCGTGAGCTCGATGCGCCCGGAGACGCAATACGTCTTCGGCAAGGCGCTCTATCAGCTGGGCGAGGTGCACCGCGCCAATCAGATCTTCACCTCGGTGTTGGCCTCATCCCCGTATTACTACAAAGCGCAGTACTTCAAGGCGGCGCTCCTGGTGCGACGCGGATTGCTGCGCCCCGCGCTCCAGCTCTTCACGCAAATCAGCCAAGCGAAGATCGACAAGCGCTACAAGGACATGCGAGAGGTCGTCGAGCTCGCGCACCTGGCGCTCGGTCGAATCTATCACGAGCTCGCGCAATACTCGAAGGCCCTCGACCACTACCAGGAGATCCGACGGCAGTCGCCGCACTTCGTCGAGGCGCTCTACGAGATCGCCTGGGTCTTCATCAAGCGGAAGAACTACAAGAAGGCGCTCGACGCTCTCGATGTGCTACTGCTGGTCAGCGAGGACAACGCGCTGGCGATCGAGGGCAATATTCTCAAGGGTCGCCTCAATTTGATGCTCAACGACTACAGCTCGGCGACGGAGACGTTCCAGGAGCTCGTCACCCGCTTCGAGCCGATTCGCTCCGAGCTGGCGAAGCTCAAGCAGGACAAGCAGCAGCTCGCGCGCTACTTTCGCTCGTTGTTGCTCAAGCGCACCGACCGAGTGGGGCTCGAGCGCGTGTTGAGCGAGAAGGCCGCCAAGTGGGTCGAGTCCGACGAGAACATGTTACGGATCATCGGACTGCTCGGCCGGATGTCGAAGGATCGGCGCGACGTCGAAGAGACGATGCGCACCATCCGCCTGATCGAACAGGCCTTGAGCGAGCCGAATCGGGTGAAGATCTTTCCGACGCTGAAAAAGGGCTATGTCGCCGTGCTCGAGGCGCAGAACCGACTGATCCTGGTCAACAAGTTCTTCTTGGACCGCGAGTTGCGCGTCGTGCGCAACGTCGTCGACCCGAAGGATCAGAGCACGTTCGCACAAATGACCGACGAACGGCATGCCCTCGAGCGTCGTCTGCTCTCGATGCCGTTGACGATTCAAGACCTGACTCAGCGCACCCTCAACGTCCACGCCAAGTACGATGATCTGAAGAAGGAGGCGCGCGTCGCCGAGACCCAGATCGCCCTCTTGCGCAAACAGCTCGACGCGATCGACCAGTTTCTACGGACCGAGCAGGTGAAGCGGCCCGAGCGCAAGAACGACCCGAAGACCAAGGCGATCGAGAAAGAGCTTCTCAAAGAGCGCGATCGTTTGCGCGATCTGTACAAGCGCTTGGTCGCCCTCAAAGAGTCGATCGAGCGCGAGGTGCTGCGCGTTGGCGTCGGCGACTTCGTCGTGCGCGCCGAGTCGAACCTGAAGGCCAAGCTGCTGCGCATGCAGCGCCGCGACGGCAAATTCATGCGGCGCTTCGCCAGCTCGCTGAACGGAAAGAATCGCAGCCTCGCCAATCGCTTGCACGGTCTGCGGGATCGAGTCTGGGCCGCGACGACGGCGCTCGACAACATCACCGTTCGGATCGAGCAGAAGATCGACGAGAAGGTCCGCACGTTCCAGACCATCCTGCAGGCCGAAAAGGCAAAGCTCGTTCGCTATCGCCGATCGGTCGAGAACTACGAGCGAGACTCGCGTCTACTCAGCGGCGAAATCGGGCAGAAGCAGTTCGATCTCGTCTACAAGAAACTCTCCAACATCATCCTCGAAGCGGATGTGGGGATTCTCGATGTCGCCTGGAAGAAGAAGAAGGACGAATCGCAGAAGATCCGCAAGCTTCAGGAGGATCAGCGCAAGCTGCTGCTCAACCTGCGCCGAAATTACCAGGCGCTGATCAAGGGTAGCCAATGAGAGTGGCGAAACCTATCGCGTTGGCCTTGTTGCTGAGCGCGCTCTCGGCGACGCTCTTCGCCGAGCCCGAGCCGATCAAGCCCAAAATCCCGAAACGAGTGACCAAACCCTTGCCCCGACCCGTCAAACCGACGGACGCGAACACACCGCCTACGGTCTACAACGACTACCTGCGGTCGCTGCAAGAGTTTCAG
>JAGQJP010000541.1 GCA_020430585.1 Myxococcales bacterium
CGACACGTTTGGCTTCTGACGGGAGACTCCATGTTTGCGCCCCAGCTTCGCGTCGCCGTGTTCTCGTTGACCCTCCTCGCGCCCGCCCTCGCGCTCGGTCAGGCGGGCAAGGGGGCGGCGGTGGCGGCTCAAGATCAGGCACGCACCAAGGCCAGAGAGGCGCTCACGCTCTACGAGGCAGGACGCTTCGACGAGGCGTATCCGCTCTTCCAGGAAGCCGACGCGCTGTTCCACGCGCCCTCGATCGCGATCTTCATCGCGCGCTGCCAGCGCCGATTGGGCAAGCTGCTCGAAGCCAGGGCGATCTACGAGGCCATCCTCGCCGAGCCGTTGCCCCCGGACGCCGCCAACGCGTTCGTGAAAGCGCACGTCGACGCGGGCAAGGAGCTCTCGGAGCTGAAGCCGAAGATCCCTTGGTTGCGCGTCGAGGTGAAGGGCATCGAGGCGGGAAAGGCCCGGATGACGCTCGACGGGGCGACCCTCTCGGGAGAAAAAATCAACGTAAATCCAGGTACTTACGTGCTTCGTGTCGACGCGCTGGGGCGGCCCCAGGTGGTGCGCGAGATCCATTTGGCCGAGGGGGGACACGAGACGGCGACCATCGACATGATCATGCCTGTGGCGAAACCGACCACGGGCGCGCCACGGATCAACCGCGCGCCAGCGTTCGTGCTGCTCGGCATTGGCGGCGCGAGCACCGTGGCGGGCGCCGTGCTGGGCGGGTTGGCGCTCGCCCAGTCGGCAAGTATCAAGTCGAAGTGCGGTGGCGGTACCCATTGCGACCCCGTAGGTGGCTATTCGCAAGGTCAGTTCGAGAGCGACACCAGCGCGATGAACGCCAAAGGGCTCGGCTCGACCATCGCGATCAGCGTGGGCGCTGCCGCGCTCGTGACGAGCGTCGTGCTCTTCGCGCTCGGGGTGCCCAAGGATTCCTCCGCCGCGAAGAGCTCGCTCGGGCCTTTCGAGCTCACGCTTCGCTTTTGACGCTCTTCGGGAGGATGGATCATGGGACGCTTGATCGCGAGCAGGCTCTTCGTGGCGACCACTTTGGCGGCGACGATCGTTGGCTGCAACGCGCTCCTGGTCCACTACGAGGATGGCTACTCCGGGAGCGGCGCCTCCTCGGCGACAGGCGGCCACGGCGGCGAGACGACGAGCAGCGGTGGCTCGGGTGGGCACATCGGCGGAGATGCTGGGGGCGGTGACGCTGACGCAGGCGCCGATCCCGGTCATACGATCTGGGCCCGGGGCTTTGGCGATCCGACGTTCGACGAGTCGGTGAACGCCGTCGCGGTGGGCCCCCAGGACCACATCTTCATCACGGGGCGCGCCGAGAAAGCCGACATCTTCGGGTGCAGCGTCCTCGGTGGCGATGGTGGCGCTGGCACCACCGGCTACCTCGTCGAGCTGGATCCCGCCGATGGAAAGTGCCTCTGGAGCTACTTCTTCGGCGCCGACGCCGAGGGGACCGCCGTGGCGGTCGACAGCGGCGGCCAGGTCGTCCTCGCGGGTACGTTCCGTGGCGATCTTACCATCGATCCATCGTGGACCATGACGGCCACTGCGGCGGACGCCTTCATCGCCCAATTCGACGTCCAGCACAAGCTGCGTTGGGTACGGCTGGTGACCGACAGTGGCGGGCTCGGTGACCAGAAGGTCACCGCCGTCGCCATCAACGCCGACAAGATCGCGGTGGCGGGCACGTACACGAAGCCGCTGCGCATCATGGGCCCCCCGCCCGTCACCAATGTCGACATCCCCGGCACCCCCGACGACATCGACTCCTTCGTGCTGCTGTTCGACTCGCTCGGCGCGTACCAGAACGTGCTCACGGTCTCGAGCACGGGGACGACGTTCCCGCAGAGCGTCACGGGCATCGCGATGCGGGCGACGGACGGGGCCTTCGCGGTCACCGGGACGACTCGGGGCCCCACGAAGTTCAACGGCGTGCTGGTCAACGCGAGCAACGACGAGAACGTCTTCCTCGGCGCCTACCAGTTCGACAAGACCGAGCTCGGCAAGCTCGTCCTCGGCGATACCCAGACCCAATACGGCCGGCGGGTCGCGTTCGACAGCCAGAACGACATCGTGGTGACCGGCGACTTCCTCGGCGTCGTGTTCGCTGCCGGTCAAGGCTCCGACGCGGGTCTCTCGGTCAGCAACACGGGCGGCACCGACGTCCTCCTCGCTCGCTATGA
>JAGQJP010000542.1 GCA_020430585.1 Myxococcales bacterium
CAGCGGCACGGTTTTGGGCGCGCGCGAGGAACAGCGGCGCCCGGGGCGGACCGGGGAGCAGCCCCCCGGCGCCGAGGGCGGGCCAGCGCGCAGCACCGCCCCGCCACGCCGTTCCCGCCGGCGTCGCGTTCGTCGTCCCGGCCACTGGCGTCGCGTTCGTCGTCCCGCCCGCCCCGGTCGCTACTGGTCGCAGGCTCATCGGCTCAATCCGCCGTCCCGGAGCGTTTGGGGCGGCGCATGGCGGCTTCCTCGAGAGTTCCGTCGGGGAGCAGCCGTTCGCACGCCGGAAAGAGCTGGGACTCTTCGAATCGCACATGCTCGCCGAGCAGGATCGCGAAGCGCCGGAGCGCGTCCCGCTCCCCATCGTTCGCGGCGTCGAGGTCGGCGGCCATCGCGGCGTGTTCGCGCAGCGTGCGGTCGGCGAGCGGCTCGGCGTCGGTGTCGCGCAAGCCCGGTAGCAGCAGTTCTTCCTCGACGTCGAAATGTGCTCGCAGCTCGCTCTCGTAGGCGCTTCGGGCCTCGGCGGCGAGTGGTTCCAGCTCTTCTCCCGTATCGAGGCGGCGTCGCAGGCTGCGCGCGAGGACGAGCGCGCGGTGGTGGTCTCCCGAGAGGCCACGGAGTCTGGGGTCTCGTTTCACAATCTCCTCCCGTGAGGCCAACGCTGGCGTCGCGTTCAACCCGGCGAGGATAGCACGATTTGGCGGCGCCGGTCGGCAGCGCTCAGCAAACCTCGCGCGGTGTCGCGCAACCGACCAATTGGCTTGCACAAATTCACGGCTCGCCGTCCCGCTCCCGGGCTCCGTTTGCATTGTGTGTCGCCCTCGTGCTACCGTCTCGCGAAGATTTTGGTGAGGCGCCGCTGTGTTTGGAGTCGCGATGCGCCTGTTGCTCAGTCTGGGCATCGGGGCGCTCTTCATCTGGTTCGTCGTAGCGAAGTTCGATTTTGGCGCGGTCTTCTCCCTCAGCTACGCCTATCGACTCGACGGCGCCACGCTGTCGGTGTTGAAGCCGACCGGAGGCATCGCCTGGTCCCTCGACCTCGTCACGCTCCTGCCCGTGATCGCGATCGTCGTCCTGATCCATTTCATCAAGGTCTGGCGCTGGGAGCTGATGCTCAAACCGCTGGGCCGCTTCGGCTTCTCCGAGGTCAACGCCGTCAGCGCCGTCGGGTTCATGAGCATCCTCCTGTTTCCGCTGCGTCTGGGCGAGTTCGTTCGGCCCTATTTGATCGCGGCGCGCAACCCGAAGACGTCGATGAGCGAAGTGATGGCTACGATCGTCGTCGAACGCGTCGTCGACGGACTGACGACCGCATTCTTTCTCGTCGGGGCGCTCTATTTCTTGCCCAAGGGCGCCGGGCGGGAGTTCGCCTTGCTCGAGACCGGCTCCTACATCGCTCTGGCGATATTTTCCGCCCTGGTGCTGATGATCCTCCTTGCCTGGTGGCGGATCGAGCTCGTCTGCCGGATCCTCGACCTCACCGTGGGCCTCGTCTCGCAGAAGCTCGCCGCCTTCGCCAAACAGGTGCTGCGCGCCTTCTTCGACGGGCTGGCCAAGCTGCCGGACGTCGGGATGATCGTCGGCTTCATCGTCTGGACCGCGCTCTACTGGGGCGTCAACGGCGTCGCGATCTGGTGGCTGGCCAAAGGCTTCGGTGTCGAGCTGAGCCTCTTTGGCGGCTACGTGTTGATGTGCACACTGGTGATCGGGATCATGATCCCCGGGCCGCCAGGGCAGGCGGGCAACTTCGAGGCGGCGATCCTCTTGCCATTGGCCCTCTTCAGCCCGAACACTCCGGTCGCGAACGGCGCCTTCACGCTGATGCTCCACGCGATCTTTCTGATCCAGCCGACGCTCTTCGGCCTCTACTTCATCGTGCGCGGGAAGATTCGGATGCGCCGCGTCTGGGAGAGCACCAAGAGCGACGGTGGCGCACCGCCCGGAGCGACGATCGGCGACCCAGGTGCCTATTCGGGGACGAAACAGCCCGTCGTTGGCGAGTAGACCTTCTGACGCTCGGCGCTCACGCGATTGTCCTCGATCTCGTAGAGTCGATAGTGGGCGAGCTTGTGGGGGTTCGAATGGAGCCGCGTCGAGGTGCCGCAGCTCTGGATCCGCACGGGACGCTTGCCGGTGAACATCGTCCAGCTGTGGGGCTCGTGCTCGTGGCCGTGGAGCACGTAGTCGACCGGGCTGTGGCGCAGGCGCTCGAGGAGCTGAAGTCGGTCTCGCAGCCCGCGGATCGGCTCGAAGGGCTTGCCGGTGTCGTGCAGATGGTGGTGCACGAGAAGGAAGACCAGCTTCGACTCGAGTCCCGGCTCGCGGAGGATCGCGTCGAGTCGGCCGAGCTGCGCGTCGCCGAGCTGGCCGTACGAGCAGAAGAACGGCGTCGCCACCGCCGATGAGCAGCCGACTACGACGACCTCGCCGAGCTGCTTGACGAAGGGATATCCGTGGCCACCGACGGCGCGCGCCGGATCGGGAAACCAGTCGGCGAAGGTGCGCTCGAAGCGCCGCTCGTCGGTCGCCTCGCGCACGTAGGCGTCGTGGTTGCCGGGGATCAACGTCAGCTTTTCCGCCCCGCCGATCGCCAGAAAGCGCTGGCGCACGTAGTCGAACTCGCTCTGCAGCGCCAGATTCGAGACATCACCCGTGCAGAGGATGTGGTCGACGGCCTCCAGCTCCAGATCGCGGACGAGCGCGTCGAAGACCGCCCGAGAGTGCTGCTTGGCGCGGCCGATCACGAGGTTCGCCGTCCCGGCGAGGCGCTTGTTGAGAAACGAGAACGGGTTCGGACGACCGAGCTCGAGCAGGTGGATGTCGGAGATTTGGGCGATCTTCATCGGGCCTCCTTCTTCGCGTCGGGCACTGTACCGGAAATGGCGCGACTTGCCAAGTCTGCGGTCGCACTTGCGCCGTGCCGATCGAAAGTGATAAAAGGACAAGACGCAAACGATGACATTGCGACGAGGAGAATCATGTCCCTATCAGAACAACTCGAGAGCCGGCCGATCGCGATCACACTTCCCGATGGAACCGTGTTGCAGCGTACGACCGGCACCACGGCTCTGGCGGTCGCCGAGTCGATCTCGGGTGGCTTGGCCCGTGAGGCCGTATCCTGCAAGGTCGACGGGGTTGTGCGCGATCTGAGCACGCCATTGACCAGCGATTGCACCCTCGAGATCCTCAAGTTCGGCGACGCCGACGGCCAGCACGTCTTTCGGCACTCGACGGCACACCTTCTGGCGCAGGCCGTGCTGCACCTTTTCCCCGAGGCGAAGCCGACGATCGGCCCCGTCGTCGAGGAGGGATTCTACTACGACTTCGCCGTCGAGCGACCCTTCACGCCCGAGGATCTGGAGCGGATCGAGGCGGAGATGCAGCGCCTGGTCAAGGAGCGCTACGTGTACGAGCGCAGTGAGCTGACGAAGGGCGAGGCGCTCGAGGCGTTCAAGGACAACCCCTTCAAGGTCGAGATTATCAACGAGCTGCCAGCGGACGCGATCATCAGCGCCTATCGGCAGGGTGACTTCTTCGACCTCTGCCGCGGGCCCCACGTGCAGCACACGGGGCAGCTCAAGGCGGTCAAGGTGCTAAAGGTCGCCGGGGCCTATTGGCGCGGCGACGCCGAACGCGAGCAACTGCAGCGCATCTACGGCATCAGCTTCACCGACAAGAAGGAGCTCAAGCAGCACCTCTGGCGCCTCGAACAGGCCAAGCTGCGCGACCATCGCCGAATCGGTAAAGAGATGGAGCTCTTCTCGTTCCACGGTGAGGGGCCGGGCTTTCCCTTCTGGCACGCCAAGGGGATGCGCCTGCGCAACGTCGTCGTCAACTATTGGCGCGAGCTGCACCAGCGCGATGGGTACGAAGAGATCGCGACGCCGGCGATCCTCAACGAAGAGCTCTGGCACCGCTCGGGGCATTGGGCGAATTACAAAGACAACATGTACTTCACCTCGATCGACGAGGGGGCTTACGCTGTCAAGCCGATGAACTGCCCGGGTGGGCTGTTGGTCTTCAACGCTCGGCGCCACTCGTACCGCGAGCTACCGATCCGCAACGCCGAGCTCGGCACGGTGCACCGCCACGAGCTCTCGGGCGTGCTACACGGCCTCTTCCGCGTGCGCTCCTTCACCCAGGACGACGCCCACATCTTCTGCGTTCCCGAGCAGATCCGCGACGAAGTGGTCGGCGTGATCAACTTGATCTTCGAGATCTATCGTACCTTCGGGTTCCGCGACGTCCGCGTCGAGCTCTCGACCCGGCCGGAGAAGTCGATCGGCTCCGACGAGATGTGGCAGGATGCCGAGGCCGCGCTTCAGGCAGCTCTGGAGCATCTCGGTCTGGACTACCAGCTCAACCCGGGAGATGGCGCGTTCTACGGACCGAAGATCGATTTTCACATTCGCGACTGCATGGGCCGGAGCTGGCAGTGCGGCACGGTGCAGTGCGATTTCAGCATGCCCCAGCGGTTCGAGGCTTATTACGAGGGCTCCGACGGGGAGCGCCATCATCCCGTGATGCTGCACCGCGCGGCCTTCGGCTCGCTCGAGCGCTTCATCGGGATCGTGATCGAACACTTCGCCGGGAAGTTTCCGCTCTGGCTCGCTCCCGTGCAGTGCCGTGTGCTCTCGCTCGTCGAGCGGGTGAACGAGGCGACGCTCGCCGTCGATGCCCAGCTTCGCGCCGCCGGGCTGCGCAGTGAGGCAGACGTGCGAAACGAGAGTCTCAACCGCAAAGTGCGCGAGGCGCAGCTCGATCGAGTCAACTATCAGCTCGTCGTTGGCGACCGCGAGGCGGAGAACGGCACGGTATCGGTGCGCAACCGCCGCAACAAGCAGCTCGGTGTGATGACGATCGCCGAGGTGATCGCGATGATGCAGAGCGAGATCGCCGCGCGGACGATCGACGAGGACGAGCTCAACGCCGGGGCTTGATTTCGGCACGTGGCGCCCACGCATCGCCGTGCCGCCGTTTGCCTCACCGCAGCCATACACAACAACGAGATGCCAGCCATGAGCGACAGCACGACCCTCTTCGAACACGCGATACCCTACCTCGACGAATTGCGAATCGCGATTCCCTCGGATACTCGGCGAATCTGTTTGGCTGGGTTCGGCACCGCCGACGTCGCGATCGAATACGCCCGGGGCGGGAGCTTCGTCACGGTCGTCAATCCCGACCACTCCGAGTGCGAGGCGCTGCGCAGCGCCTTGTCGGACCTCGGTCTGCGCGAGCGGATCACCGTCTGGAACAAGCACTTCATGGAGCACACCTTCGAGTCCAGCGGTCTCGACGCCCTCGCGGTGTACGATGGCATCCGCGGCCCATCGGAGGCGAAGTCGTTTTTCAAAAAGTGTCGGCGTGAGGTTCGCGCCGGGGGGCTCTTCTTCACGTTGCAGCGCGTGGACCCGCGGCTGATCGAGCATATCCCCAGCAAACTGGCCAACATCTGGGAGGGGGCCTCGCACATCCTCGACCAGTTCGACTGGTTTCATCGCAACTGGCCGACCCTCAACGGGCTCAATGGTCACGAGCTGCTCGAGATGGCCGAAGAGTACGTGACGATCGAGCGCAAAGGGCTGCATCATTTGGCGTTGCCCTATCTGCGGGTTGCGGCGGTCGCCGTCGCCGGACGGCCGAGTCGTGGCTTGGCGCGGCTGTTTCGTCGCTTGGCGGCGTTGGAAGATCGCTTTCTCTACGAAGAGGAGCTCAAGCTCTTCGCTCGGGCCGTCTTGATCGCTGGACGGATGGAAACTCAGATGGGGAGGGTGTTCAACATCCGCTCGACGCGAAGCGTCTGAACATCGGAAATCGAATTGATTTTCTGTCGATTTGCGGCGAGAATGTTACAGAACTTTGTTCGAAATCGGAACGGTGCGCCCATGATGAAGGAAACGATGAAACGCATTTCACTCTATGGATCGATCGCCCTTTTCGCGATGCTCGCGGCGCCGGGTTGCGTCAAGAATCTCGTGGACAACGAGACCTTCGGCTGTCGGTCGAACGTCGACTGCGTGGAGGGGTACATCTGTACCAAGAGCATCTCGTCGAACCTCGGCGATGGCACGACCGGAGGGGTTTGCGTCGTTCCCTGTGCTTCGTCGGACGACTGCGGGGGGAGCGAGACCTGCCATCCGACGCTGAAGTTTTGCATTACCGGCACCTCGACGACGGATGTGACGGTCAGCGACGCCACGCAGGACGTGACCGTCACCGACTCGAAGATCGAAGACATCGTCGACACGGTCGGCGACGCTAGCACGACCGATCTCTCGGTCGGCGACACGGTCAATCCCGACGCGAACTGTCCCGACCCGACCTGTACGCCCGGCGAGTCGGTTTGCGCCGGCACCTCCCGCAGCTTCTGCCAAGAAGTCGGCGGTGGATGCACGCGTTTCGTCACCGAGCCGTGCAAGGACAACGGCACCTGCAGCGCCGGGAAGTGCCCCGCCTGCCAGGACGACGCCGATTGCCCGAGTGCAGGCAAGACCGGCTGCGACGCCGGGAACAACAAGTATGCCTTCACCTGCGTCGCCGACGCGGACAACGACACCTGTCTAGAGAAGAAATTCCGGCTTTGTGCCGTCGGCTGCTCCAAGTCCACGGGCGACTGCTGCGACCATCAATGCCAGCCGAATGAGACCGGATGCCAGATGATCGGCGGGCAAACGCGGCCCTTCACCTGCACGACGCCAACCGAAGACGAGCCCTGCCGTCGCAAGCAGTTCGGTCCGGCCTGTGACTCCGCAAAGGGAGAAGTCTGCGAATCGACACAGGGGCGCTGCCAGCTTCTCTGCCCGAGCGGCATGGTCGCTGTCGACAACTCGTATTGCATCGACATTTATGAAAATTCGATCAACTCGTCCGATGGCAAGACACAGAGCGTGATCGGGGTCGATCCGTCGACGAACGTGACACCGAAAGATGCCAAAGCGAGCTGCACCGCC
>JAGQJP010000543.1 GCA_020430585.1 Myxococcales bacterium
TCGCGACGCGCGCCACCACATTCACGTGCAGTTCTACATCATCAAGGGCGACAAGTGGGGTGCCGCGCTGCGCGATCGGCTCGCCGCGCGAGCGAAAGAGGGCATCGAGGTGCGCGTTCTCGTCGACGCCGTCGGCAGCTACGGCCTCTCCCGCGGTTTCTGGGATCCGCTGACCGAGGTCGGCGGCCAGGTCGGCATCTTCAAGCCGGTCAACCCCCTCGTGCGGTTGCGGCGCCGCGATCGCGTCGACTTTCGCAACCACCGAAAGATCGTCGTCGTCGATGGTCGCCTCGGCTTCACCGGCGGGATCAACATCGGCAAGGAGTATCTCGGGCTGAACCCCGAGCTCGGCCACTGGCGCGACACGCACGTGCGTATCGAGGGACCTGCGGCCCTGGCGCTCCAGCGCGTCTTCGCTGAGGATTGGTGGCTGACCACCGAGGAGGCGTTGGACAACGCCGCCTACTACCCCGATCCGCCGACCGACCCGCCCGGGCACTGCGCCGTGCAGGTCCTCGAATCGGGCCCCGACCAGCGCTGGTCGCCGATCCACATGTTCTACATCCAGGCGATCACCCTGGCGCGGCGCCGGATCTGGATCACGTCGCCCTATTTCGTTCCCGACGACGTCCTCGAGACCGCGCTGACCGGCGCGGCGCTGCGTGGTGTGGACGTGCGAATCCTCGTCCCCTCGAAATCCGACGTCCGCCTGATCACCTGGGCCTCGCGCTCCTATTATCAGGGAATGCTCGACGCGGGAATTCGCATTTACGAATATGCGCGAGGGTTCGTACACGCCAAGACGATGGTCGTGGACGATTGGGTCGCGGCGGTGGGCTCGGCGAATCTCGATATCCGCTCGTTCCACCTCAACTTCGAGGTGAACGCCTTCGTCTTCTCGCGCTACCTTGCGACCCAACTCGCCGAACAGTTTCGCTCGGACCTGCGTGATGCGCGGGAGGTAGCGACGAACTATCGGGACGCGCTGGGGATCGGTCCCCGCCTCGTTCAGTCGTTCGCCCGATTGCTCTCTCCCTTACTCTGAGAGGTTTTTCTAGATGGCACGGATCGATGGTTTGTTGAACATCATGCTCAGCCAGGGCGCCACCGAGCTTCACCTCGGCTGCGAGCGGACGCCGCGCCTGTTGCGTGACGGCCAGGCTCAGCCCTTTCACATGCCCGAGCTCTCCGAGGAGATGCTGCGCTCGCTTCTGGGGCCGCTGCTCTCCGACGAGCGGCAGGCGACGATGAAGGATGATGGCCGCACGCGCTTCGACTATGTCGCGGGGCGCTTCAATTTCCACGTCGAGCTCAACGGTCGTGGTCCGGGCTCGACGGGATTCGACGTCATCTTTCGCGCCGGCGGCGCCGCTCCCACTGCGATCGCGGTCGAAGCCGAGCCCGTCGATCCATCGTCAGCCGAACCGCAAGGACCGCCGTACGAGGACGCCGCGGGTAGCTCCCAGCCGCGGCCGCTCGGCGCAGAGGAGTCGTCGGCGCGCTCGAGCTCGCCAGGTCCTCCCGAGATGCGCGCCGTCAGCGGCGGTGAACGCAGCTATCGGGCGCCCGAGCACGCGTTCGTCA
>JAGQJP010000544.1 GCA_020430585.1 Myxococcales bacterium
AGATCACGATCTCGATGTACTGCTTCTGGACCGGCGAGGCGACGGTCGGTCGGATCGACGGCGTCGTCGGCGCCCGCTACGGCTTCGTCGGCGGTCGCGGGGAGATCGTCACGGCGATCTACGATCCGCGACGCGTCACGGCGCAAGCGATCGTACGGGCGCTGAAGCGCCAGCACGCGTTCTACGCCATCCTCGCCCGCGATGAGGATGAACGGCGTCGCTGGGCCACCGAGCTACCGCAGACGCCGATCCGTCTCGATCCCGCGCCGCGGCGCTACGTGACGAGCAAGCACAGCCTGCGCACGCAGCATCCGATGCTCTACTACGTCGACCTGACCGAGCTACAGGCGCTGCGCTTGAACAGCTGGGCCTATTTCGGTGGGCCGATGCCCGATCTGCTGACCCCAGAGCAGAAGGCGCGCTGGGCGGCACTCTCGCGTGTGGCGAAACGGGGTCTGCGTCCGAGCTCGCTCCGCCCCGCTCGCGAAGGCGCTGCTCTGGCCACCTATCGCAAGCAGCTGATCGACTGGCTCCGCCGCGCCGATCGAGGCTGAGCAACGCGTGCCGCCACCGTTCAAGATCCGAGCGCACGGGCGATTCGCTGGCGCAGCTCGGGTAGTAGCTCCGCGTCGAACCAGGGATTTTTTTGCCGAAAGAGGCGGCTACGCCAGCTCGGATGCGGCAGGACGAAGTAGTGTGGCAGGTAGTCCAGAAAACGCGCCACCGTCGCCTGCAGTGTGCGCTCGCGCCGCGCCCCGAGGTAGGCGGCGTGGGCGTATTGCCCGACGAGCAGCGTCAAGCGCAGCTCGCCGAGACGGGCGAAGAGTCGAGCGTGCCAAAGCGGCGCGCATTCGGGACGAGGCGGTCGATCGCCGCTCGCGCCCTTGCCCGGATAGCAGAAGCCCATCGGGATGATCGCGAAGCGCTCGGGATCGCGAAACCCCTGCACCGACACGTCGAGCCACTCTCGGAGGTGCTCTCCCGAGGCGTCGTCCCAGGGAATTCCGCTCTCGTGAACCCGTGAACCGGGAGCCTGACCGATGATCGCGACCCGAGCGCCCGCGCCGACCTGCAAAACCGGACGCGGCCCGCAAGGCAGCTCGGCCGCGCAATGGCGACAGGCTCGGATCTCGCGGAGCAGCAAGGTCAAATCGTCGTTGGACGCGTCGCTCGAAGACAGGAGTGGCCTCCCTGGCTCGCTCAGTTGCCGATGTCGAGGCTCGTCGGCTCGCGGCGTTCGACCTGGTTGTGGCTGTGGCGCAACGTCGAGAGCGCCTCGTAGACCGTCTTGCGGGCGCGATTGATCCCACCGAGGGGTCGATGGGCGGGCAGCGAGTGCCAGGGCGTGAACGAGAGATGCTCGCAGAACGTGTTCTGGGCGTCCGAGTCGAAGCTCTGCTGTGGAATGAAGAGCTCGGCGACCTTGATGAACGGCGAATCCGCTTCGTCCCACTCGATCGAGGGGTCCTCGATCGGCTGATGCTCGGGATCGACCTGCACCTGCACCATGAAATCGTAGCAGACGTCGTCGAAGGCGAGGGTCGCGCGCATCGCGTCGCGCAGATAGTCGTCGGAGGTGACGAGGACCTGATCGTCCGAGCTGGTACAGGGCTTGGCCGAGTACTTGACGGCGCTCGTCCCCAACAGGTACGGCGTCGTGCTCCAGTACCGGATCGTGAGCGGGTTGGCCACTTTCTTGAGCTGGATCTCGACGGCGACGAAGAACTCCCGCAGGTGCACGTCGTTCGGATCGAGGCTGAAGAAGTAGGAGAGCGGGTTGCCATCGAAGGCCTTCTGCGAGAACTCGACATAGTCGATCGCGTTGCGCACGAAGAGGCGCGGATTGCTGATCAAGAGAAAATCTTGGGTCGACTCGTTCTTCTCGCTCTCGAGCAGCTTTTCGCCGTCGACGCCGAGGAGCTTGATCGCCATCCCCCGAACGTCGCCGGTCTTGTCCGCTTGCATATTGAAGCTGCCGTTGCTCATCCGCATCCAGGCGTCGTAGGACTTGTTCTCGGCGAAGAGGCCGACGCGCATCGACGTCGGCAGGTTGCGGTTGTCCACGGTGAACGACGCCCGCAGACAACCGTGCGACTTCGGGTGGGCGTCGCGCCGCATCGTCGTCCCGGCGCCGTACTTGGTCTTGAGGAAGGTCTCGGCGATCGCGATCACCTTGCTCACCGACTCGCTCTCACCAGCGGGTGGATACTCCTCGGCGAGACCCGGGCAGTACCCGTTCGCGCGGGCGTAGTTGGAGAGCTTGCGAAAGCTGAAGTAGCCGATCCAGCTCACGTCGTCGAGCTGGTAGAGCGTCTCGAACTGCCGATCGTCGGCGGTGCCCAGCTTGCCGTCGGCTCCCGCGCGGAATGCGATGATCCCGTTGGCGGCGCTCTTCCAGAGGTCGACTTCGTCATAGAGCACCGAGAAGCTCGCGGCGTTCACCAGGCGCAGCACACAGCTCGCCTCCCAAGAGCGCACCTCGATTCCATTGGTCGAGTCGCTCTTTCCTTGGTTGACGAGGAACTCGGCGTTCTCCTCGTCCGACGGGCCGCGATCATCCGCCGCCTTGCAGCCCAACAGACCGCAGAGCAGCACGAGCACACCGAGCGTTAGCCGTTGAATCCGCGCCATCTGGACCCCTCCGTGTCGATCGCCTTCGAGCCCTCCAGCCCACGGGTTGAGCTCGACGGTTCAAGCGCCACTGTAGCACAGCGCGCGGTTCTTGAATATGAGAACGATCTTCAGTGTCATCGATTGGCACGCACGCTCAGCCGTGCTACACTGCGGGGATGAGACGATCGCATGAGCTGTCGCTGTCTGGCGCCGCTAGCGTGACGAATGGAACGCGGG
>JAGQJP010000545.1 GCA_020430585.1 Myxococcales bacterium
CAAAGAAGATCGCGACGAAGAGCAGGCCCCAAACGTCATGGAGCGTCGTGTGCGGCTCCGCCAGCGCGGTCGGCTCCCCGATGAACGAGGCGAAGCTCTCGGCGAGGTGCAACGCGATCGAGGCGACGATGCCGATCGCCAGCCCGATCATCAGCTCTTTGATGGCGATCGCGGCGAGATTGGCCTGGCTCACCTCGGCGAACGACATGCGGGAGAGGGCCGGGATGAGGGAGACGGCGAGCAGCAGGCTGACCGCGCTCTGGACCACGCGCCCCCCCCAACGCCCCCCGAAAGCCGGAACGAGCATCAACGCCGGAATCAGTCGAAACAGAAAGAGCCAGCCATAGCGCAGCTCATCGGGGAGCAGGCTCATGGCACGAAGTCCGTCCAGAGCACTTTGGTGAAGCGCACGAGCTCGCGCCAGATCCAGGGAGAGAAGAGGAACAACGCGACGACAGCGGCGACGAGCTTGGGAACGAAGGTCACGACGGGATCGTGGGTCTGCGTCACGCCCGCCACGGTCGCCGAGATCCAGCCGACCACCAACACAGCGAAGATCGGCGGCGCTGCGAGCAACAGAAAGAGCAGCAGCGCATGGTAGACCAATTGGTAGAGTGGCTCGAGGTGCATCGGCTCACCGATAGCTCAAGAAAAGGCCGCGCGTCAAAAGGCTCCAGCCATCGACGGCGACGAACAGCAACAGCTTGAACGGCAGGGAAACCCAGGTCGGGTTCAAGCCCGTCGTGCCAACCGCCGTCAATAGATGAGCGACGAGCAGGTCGAGCACCAGAAACGGCAGCACGATCAAGAGGGCGAAGACGAACGCCTCGGTCAGCTCGCTCAGGACGAATGCGGGCAACAGGACCCAGATCGGTGCCTCCTTCGCCGTCGCCGGAACGACCGCCTTCGGATCCTGGAGCCTGGAGAGGAGCACCAAGTCGTTCGTGTGCGTATGTTTAGCCAGAAACAGTCGGTACGGCAACTCGACGCGGCGCGCCAACTGGAGCATCCGCTCGAGATCCGAGGACGGCTTGCTCGTCGGCTGGAGCCACTCTCGCAGCGTCGGGCTCCCCGCGCGAACGACATCGACCAGCACCGGACGCATGATCACAACCGAGAAGAGCATCGCGATCGCAAAGACCAGCGGCGCGGGCGGAATCGGTGTGCTTCCGAACGAACCCTTGAGCACTGAGAGCACGATATAGCTTTTCAGAAAACTCGAGCCGAGCATCAAGAGTAGGGGAATCGCGGATATCGCGAGGATCACCGCGACGATGACCAGTGGATTCGAGCTCGTCATTTGGCACCCGTTCTTCGCCAGCCGCGATCTTCTCATCGAAGCCCGCTGCTGTCAAAAAACGTCAGCGCGAGGCTGGCGACTGCGAGCTTGACACGGTTCGGCTCCAATCGATATATAAAGGAGATTTGTTTCGAACGAGGTACCTCCACGTGACGAGCACCACGACCGACCTGGCCATCGCACCAGCCGATGCCACCAACAACGCCGCTCGCACCCGCGACGACGCACCGCGCGACGACGCGACGACCCGAGCGCCCGTAACCGAAGCCGCTCCAGGCGGCGAGACGGCGCCGGATGTGGGCGAGTTGTATCC
>JAGQJP010000546.1 GCA_020430585.1 Myxococcales bacterium
CTCCAAGTCGAGCGGCTCCAAGTCGAGCGGCTCCAAGTCGAGCGGCCCGGCGACCGCCGGTCCCAAGCCCGCGAAGAAAGACAAGAAAAAATGACACGATACTGCGACGAGGGCGGCTACGTCGTCAGCTCCGCCGAGCCGATCCCCGACGAACCGCGCGCCTACGACGACGGGCGGGGTCCCGACCGGATCGGCTGCAATCAGCTCGTCTGCATCCGCTGCGGCGCCGTGGTTCGCAACGCGCCCCACTTCGATCTGCCCAACAACTTCGGATTCGACGCCAAGGCGGCCTACGAATCGGCCGACTGGCACAGCGTTCCCGGGCTCGAGCATCGACCCGAGTCGGTCGTGCGGCTCTATGTCTGCCACTGCCACGTCGAGCGGATCTTCGCGCCGACCGCCTGCGTCCCGGAGTTCGAGGATCCGCTCTTCAGTCACTTCATTCCGTGGAAATGCGGTGGACACCCGGATGGCGACGACTAGCGGGCAGAATGGGGCGGGAGCGTCGATGCGCGGTGGCGACTGTCAACGATCTTGACAGCTCGACGGATTTGTCAGCCGTTCGGGCAACCGCTGCGGCGTAAGTGTTCGAATTCACTAGCTGCTGTTTGGCGCCGATCTTGTACCTCTCAGAGGCGCCTGGCGTACCGGTCGTTTCGATCGTGCGATCAGCTCCGAGTGTGACGATGCAGGTAGACGTCGAGGCGGAGGGTGACGATGCAGGTAGACGTCGAGGCGGAGGGTGACGATGAAAGGTAGACGATTGTGGTGGGCGCTGCTCGTTTTCGCGCTCGGCTGTGCGGGTTGCTTCTCCCAGCCGCGGTCGGTGGTGACCGCCGACGTGGCGATCCATTCGGACGCCGCGGGACTCGACGGTCAGGGGGGCGATCTGTCGAAGGGCGATCTCGTCGCGCCCGACGGCGATGAGACGTCCGACACGCTGGGCGACGCGATCGAGCCCGTCGACGGATTGGTCGAGTCGGACGGGTCCGAAGGGGACGACGCGCTGGACGCCGACACCACGCCGCCGAACGATGGCGCCGACAGCGTCGACGACACCGACGTCGTCGTCGAGATCGACGTGCCGAAGCCCCACTCGTGCGTGCTCACGCTCGAGCACGTCGCCACGGTGAGCGGGTATTCCTACGCCGCCTCGATCGATCTCGACACGACGGGGCAACCACACATCACCTACTCGAGCAACACTGGCGGGTTCAAGGGCTCGTATGCCTTCCGTCAAGCGGACGGGAACTGGGTCCGATACACGGGGATCTTCACCGCCGCGCGCCTCTTCGTCCAGCTCGAGAACGGCGTCGTGCCGACGGTGATCGGCTACGACGGGGCCTTCGGAACGTCGCTCTATCGCCTGAGCGACGAGGGTTTCTTCTACGACCCGCCGCTGATCGTCTCGCCCAAGGAGGACGAACGCTCGCTCTACGACTCGATCGGCCTCGGTGGCACGTCGCACCTGGTCCTCGTCAACGGCGCCGACACGCGTGTGATTCGCGTCGATGGTGAGACCCTGACGCCGCAGACCGTGACGCCCGCGCTCAATAGCCCGAACCTCGGGCGGCTGGCCGCGAACGCCGGCTACAGCCGCAGCGCGCTCTACTATTTGGGGCCCGATCCGACGGCGGGGCCGGTCGTTGCCGACGGGCTCTACCGCTTCGAGAATGGAAGCTCGACGCTCGCCTCGCTGATTCTCTTTGGCAGCAGCGCGTTTGCGCCGATCCTCGACGCCCACGGCAGCGGCCTCGACCAAATCCTCTACGTCCGCCGCGACGCCGAGACGAGCCTGCACCTGTTGAACCTCGGTGGCGATTCGCCGACCGACGAGCTCTTCAGCTTGCCCGAGGGGACGCACTGTCCAGAGATGATGCCCTCCGATTCCACGTCGACGGAGTGTACCGAGAACTACCAACGCTACGCGCTGTCCCTCGACGGCTTGCCCGGAACGGGTGGGGCGAATCACTACGTCGTCGGTCGTGAGGACGTGACCGACGTGCTGAGCTACGTCGACATGCGCTGTTATCCCTGCGATCCGTTACCGGGCAGCGACATCTGTCCGCCCTATCCGCGCTGCGACGAAGTGCCGGGCCCAGCGCACATCATCACACAACAGGTACGGACGACCCTCGCCTTGGTCTTCACCCCAGGGTTCGACCAGCAGGCGCCGCCGCTCCTCGCCGACCTCTGGGCCAGCGGGATGACGTTGCAGCACATTCGCGCGGCGCGTGACGCCAAGGGGATGCTCCACATCGTGACGACCGCGAGGGGCACCGCGCCGATCTCTGGGGGCGCGACCGAGGTCTTCTATTTGAAGGTCGACCCGTCGCTCTGCTTCTGAACCCCCGAGTTGCGGGCGCCGCGCTCGGCGGCGGTCTCAACGGAAATCTCGCGCAATTCCCGAAAGTACGTGGTAATCTCTTGATCTGAGTGGCGAAGATTGTCATTCTCTTGGCGCTCGAATTCTCCGCTGCGAGGGCATGCTGATGACAAAACGAGAACCTGGGTCTGGGATGATGCGGCGGGGCTGGCTGGCTCTCCTCGTGCTGTTGGCCTTCGCGATCTCCTGTGACCAATCATCGTCGTCGACGGTCTGTTCGACCGACGATCCGCTATTCGATTCGACGCGTCCCGAATGTCCGCTGGTCGGAGAGTCGGAGATCGTCGTGCCGGGCAAGACCGACTTCGACCGCGGACAGTTCAGTGGCTCCCTGGACGAGTACGATCCGGGCCCGCCACTCGGCTCGGGTTGGGCCGAGCTCTTTGCCAGCGTGCCGAACTATCGTCGGGTCGCCCGTGAGCTCGGCGATCGGTGGCTGTTGCCCGATCCGAACGGTGAGACCAAGCTCAGCCTGGTCAACGCCGAGCTCCTCGCCCTGGGTCAACCGGAGATCCCCGAGTACACCCTCAGCGGCGAGAAGTTCCGCTACACGATGGGCCCGCTGTTCTATCGCGGTCGCCTCGACGGGACGGCTCGCGTGCTCGTCGTCGGCCAAGAGGGCGCGACGGACGAGGCGATGGTGCACCGCGCCTTCGTCGGCGGCGCCGGGCAGAAGATTCAGAATTTCCTCAACTCGATCGGGATCACCAAGAGCTATCTGATGGTGAACACGTTCGTCTACTCGATCTTCGAGCAGTTCGATCCCTTCACCAAAGAGCTCGCCGAGACGGGGCCGATCAAGGATCACCGCAACGCGATCCTCGAGAAGATCTACCAAGAGAACCCGATCGAGCTGATCATCACCGTCGGCTCGGCGGCCCACGGGTCGGTCGGCGTCTGGATCGACGAGCTCCACGGCGGAAAGCTTCGGAGCGGCGTTCGCCGCGTCTTCCTGATGCATCCGGGGGCGGCGGCGTTCGCCTATGACAAGGAGAACCCCGAAGAGGGGCCGACCAATCCCGAGGTCCTCGACGCGGTGGTCTCGAGCTTCACCAAGGGTTGGGACCGCATCTGGTACTGGAAGTATCGCTACGCCGGCTGGCTCAAGTCCGACGACGACGGCTGGACCTACCAGGGCAGCAAGTTCTACTACGGTGACATGAACATTCCCTGGCGCGACTTGCCCTTCGGGATTCAGCGCTACATCGGGCGCGGCGGGACGATGACCGAACGCTCGGACGGCGGTCTGCGCGTCGCCCTGCGCTCGAGCAACGGCGTGCGCTACGAGGTGCCCTACGCGCGCTTCCCGAGCACGATCAGCAAGCCCTATTCGGGGTACCAGACGCGGCATCCCCTAGAGGTCGCCTGGGAGCCGCCCAAACTCGAGGCCGAGCTGGGCTACGACCTCGGCCCAGGCCAGGAGTGGGCGACGCTGTTCCTCGAGACGCCGACGCAGCAGCAGGTCGCCGACGAGGCGGGCGTGACGGTGACCAACGACTTCGACGCCCCGGTCTGGCACCGTGGGCGCACCGACGGCAGCGCCAAGGTGCTGGTTTTGGCGCAGAACTACAGCTTCGACGGCTTCATCGCTGGGCGCACGCTCTGTGGCGACACCGGACAGAAGCTCAACGACTTCCTCGAGCGCCTCGGCGTGGGATCGTCGTACCTCTTTGTGACGCCGTATCCCTTCAGCCCATACGCCCTCGACGACGATCAGCTGCGCACCCTCGCGGCGACGCCGATCCTCGCCGATTTCCGCAAGCGGGTGATCGAGAAGGTGCTCACGTCGAACGCGATCGAGCTCGTCGTGCTGGTCGGGGCGATCGGCCAGGAGAGCTTCGCTCCGTTCCGCGAGGGCTTCAGCGGCACGGTCGTCGAGCTCGGCGATCCCCGGGATCGCGCGGTCTACGCCGAATGGAACGAGGCGCTGCGGGCGCTCGAGGGGCTCTCGTTCTTGCCGAGCGAGCCGGAGCTCTACGTCGGCGGCAAGACGGGCTTCAACAACGTCCGCCAGGCGATCCCGCGGGGCGATCTGCCCTTCGGTAAGCCGCTCTGGTTCGGGACCTCGGGCGACCTCTCCGAGCAGGTCGATCCCTCGTGGCTCTTCTGGAACGCGCCGCGCTGGATCACGCGCGAGCCGATCGACGAGGGAACCGAGATCGACACCGAGGAGATCGACCCGACCGAGCTCGTGCCGAAAGGGCCGCCAAACGTCTGGATCAACGAGCTGCACTACGACAACATCTCGGGCGACGTCGACGAGGGGATCGAGATCGCCGGCACCGCGGGGAGCGATCTCTCACGGCTGCAGCTGGTCTTCTACTCGGTCAGCTCGACGGCGACGAGTGTCGTCTCGACCGTACCGCTGGCGGGTCTGCTGAGCGATCAGCAGAACGGGTTCGGCACGCTCTGGTTCGCGATCTCCGGAATCCAGAACGGCGGCGACACCAAGACCGGCACCGACTCGCCCGACGGCGTCGCGCTGGTTTACGATGGCACGACGGTGTTGCAGTTCCTCAGTTGGGAAGGGACGATCACCGCGACCGACGGGCCCGCCAACGGTCTGACCTCGCAAGACATCGGCGTCCGCGAATACAACTCACCCAGCGGAACCTCTCTCCAGCTCACGGGGAGCGGTACGACCTACGCCGACTTCAGCTGGAGCGAGCCGCAACCCAAAACCCACGGCGACGATCGTCAGCCCGGCGGGATCAACATCGATCAGAGCTTCGGCAAGTAGCGGCTAGTGGCGGGCCTGCTCGTGGGGCGAGGCGACGCGGCCGCCCTTGAGCATCTGCAGAACCGTGCCGACGAAGTCGACGGCGCCTCGC
>JAGQJP010000547.1 GCA_020430585.1 Myxococcales bacterium
CAGGGCCGCACGCCCCGCGCGGCGTTGCAGAATCGGGCCTTCACCGCCGAGGCGGTACAGGTGATCGAGCGAGTGCAATCGGTGGCGCAGCGCTACGGCGTCGAGTTCCGTCCAGTGGTCCGCGCCGCCAAGGATTTGGCCCAGGGGATCAGCCACGCTGCGCTGGAAGAGAAGTGCAGCATGATCGTGATGGGCTGGTCCTCGCAGGACGATCACAGCCCCTCGAAATTGCTCGAGGACGTCGTACGCCACAGCCGCACCGATACGATCTTTCTCCAACTCGCCGAAGACAAACCACCCCAGCGCATCGGAGTGGCCCTCGGAGGGCACGACAATCTTCCACTGATGGTCAAGGTCGCCGGGACCCTCGCCGACCAGTACAAGGGCAGCGTGGTCTACCTCAACGTCACCCCCGAGTACTTCGAAGAGCCGAACCTGCGCCACGCCCGAGAGATCCATATCGAGGCGCTGCGACACCACCGTACCCTCGTCCCCTACTCCACCGAGGTGTTGCGCTCGGACAACCCCCTCGAAGCGCTCGTCGAACGCTCCCGCGAGCTCGATTTGCTGGTGATCGGATCGACCGTGCGCACCTCCTTCGACCAGAGCGAGGTCGGCACCTTCGCCTCGATGGTCGCCCGCCAGGCGCACTGCTCGGTGGTCGTCGTTCGCAAGTCGTTACCGCACGTTCTGGCTCGCGCGCTGCCGCTTTGAGCACGCCGATGCGCAACAATTTCATCGAGCCTTCATAGATCGACGCCTTGGGATTTTTTGTTTATCATCAGACACTTTCACATATTCTCCGCTACGCCGAGTCCCCCGTCGCGGGCCGGCGGCGGAAGATTTTTCTTCCCTTTTTCGAAATTGTCCGCTAAAAGCCGAACCACGTTTTTGAACCCCCGAGCGGGGTGACCGAAATTCATGCGAAAGAGGACGCAGCGGAGTTTGAGATGGAACGGTTGAAGCACATTCGCAACATTGGCATTTCCGCCCACATCGACTCGGGGAAGACCACCCTGTCGGAGCGGGTGCTCTTCTATACGGGTAAGATTCACGCGATTCACGAGGTGCGCGGCAAGGATGGCGTCGGCGCGAAGATGGATTCGATGGATCTCGAGCGCGAGAAGGGCATCACGATTCAGTCGGCGGCGACGTATTGCGAATGGAAGGGCTTCGAGATCAACCTGATCGACACGCCGGGCCACGTCGACTTCACGATCGAGGTCGAGCGCAGCCTGCGCGTCCTCGACGGCGCGGTGCTCGTGCTCTGCTCCGTCGCCGGCGTGCAGTCGCAGTCGATGACCGTCACGCGTCAGATGAACCGCTACAACGTGCCGCGCCTCGCCTTCATCAACAAGATGGACCGCACGGGCGCCGACTACAAGCGGGTGACCAAGCAACTCCACGAGAAGCTCAACCTCAACGCTCACGTGATCGTGATGCCGATGGGCGCGGGCGACACGCTCAACGGCGTGATCGACATCGTCACGATGGAGGCGGTGACCTTCGAGGGTGCCAATGGCGAGACGATCGTGCGCAAGCCGATCCCCGCAGCGTTCCAGGACGAAGCCGACGAGCTGCGCGAGAATCTGATGGAGGCGTTGGGCGACATTGACGACCACATCGCCGAGCTCTTCCTCGACGGGGAAGAGATTCCCCTCGAGATGATCAAGGCGGCGATCCGCAAGGGCACGACCGGTTTGACCTTCGTCCCGGTGATCTGCGGCTCGGCCTATCGCAATCAGGGCGTGCAAGTGCTCTTGGACTGCGTCACCGATTACCTGCCGAGCCCCTACGAGGTAACGAACCACGCCTTCGATCTCGACAATCACGACGCCGACGTGACGTTGAACAACGATCCGAACAAACCGCTGGTGATGCTCGCCTTCAAGCTCGAAGATGGCCGCTACGGCCAACTGACCTACGTCCGGGTCTACCAGGGCGTCCTCAAGAAGGGCGAGTTCATCATCAACGCCCGCGACCGCAAACGCGTCAAGGTCGGCCGCCTGGTGCGGATGCACTCGAACGAGATGCACGACATCGAAGAGGCGAAAGCCGGTGATATCGTGGCGCTCTTCGGCGTCGACTGCGCGTCGGGCGACACGTTCACCGACGGTGGGGTGAACTGGTCGATGACCAACATCCACGTGCCGAATACGGTGATCGACCTCTCGGTGGCGCCGAAGAAGAAGGGTGAAGAGACGAAATTCAGCCGCGCGCTGAACCGCTTCACCAAAGAAGACCCGACCTTCCGCGTGCGCCACGACGAAGAGAGCGGCGACACGATCATCTCCGGGATGGGCGAGCTGCACCTGGACGTCTATATCGAGCGCATCCGCCGCGAGTTCGGCTGCGAAGTGGTGGTCGGCGAGCCCCAGGTGGCGTACCGCGAGGCGATCACGACCGCCATCGAGTGCGACTACACGCACAAGAAGCAGACCGGGGGCGCGGGCCAGTTCGCCCGAATCCAGGCGCGGATGATCCCGATCACCGAAGAGGATGGCCCCGACTACGAGTTCGTCAATCAAGTCGTCGGCGGGACGATCCCGAAAGAGTATATCCCGTCGTGCGACAAGGGCTTCCAAGATCAGCTGCAAGAAGGGCTGTTGCTCGGCAAGCCGGTGATCGGCGTGAAGATGGAAGTCTTCGACGGCAAGCACCACCCCGTCGACTCGTCGGATATGGCCTTCAAGGTCTGTGCCCAGACGCTGATCCGCGAGTTCTACCACAAGGCGCACCCGGTGGTGCTCGAGCCGGTGATGAAGGTCGAAGTCTCGGTGCCCAACGAGTTTCAAGGCTCCGCCGTCGGCCTGCTGAACCAGCGCCGCGGGATCATCTTCGGCACGCAAGCCGAGGGTGAATGGACGACGGTCGAGGCGCACGTGCCGCTGACGACGATGTTCGGCTTCTCCACCGAGCTGCGTTCGGCGACCCAGGGCAAGGGCGAATTCTCGATGGAGTTCTTCAAGTACGCCCAAGCGCCCAAGCCCGTTCAAGAAGAGCTGATCAAGCAAGCCCGCGAGAAGAAACAGCAAGGCAAAGCCGCCTGAGCTTCGCTGCCCGACCCCACTCCGCACCGCACTCCGACCGACTCACGACGATTTCGACGAACGTGCCAACGCCGGCGAGCGCAGTCGACGTGTCGCCTCGAGCGAATCTTCCCGAACGTGTCTAGCTTCCGCTGTAGCGCGGCGGACGCCGCTCGAGGAACGCCGCGAGCGCCTCGCCGAGATCGTTGGATTGCAAGAACGCGGAGTTCCAGAGGGCGACATGATCCAGCGCGTCGTCGAGGGGACGTCCCTGGCCCCAATTCAGCACGCGCTTGGCGCCCTGCACGGCGAGTGGTGGATTGGCGGCGATCTCGTGGGCCATCTCGCTGGCGGCGGCGAAGAGCGCCTCGTGATCGGCGAAGACGTCGTTGACCAGGCCGATCTGCATCGCCCGGCCCGCATCGATGTCCTTTCCCGTAAAGGCGAGCTCGCGCGTCCGCCCCTGACCGATGATCGCCGGCAAGCGCTGGAGCGAGCCGATGTCGGCGACGATCGCCAGCTTCGTCTCTCGCAGGCTGAAGCGCGCATCGCTCGAGCAGATCCGCACGTCGCACGCCGCGATCAGGTCGAGTCCCCCGCCGATGCACCAGCCGGCGATCGCCGCGATCACCGGTTTGCGACAGCGCGCGACGTTGGTCACCGCCAGCTGCATCTCGCCGATCGTGTCGTAGAGCGCCGTTCGCTCCTTCGCCAGGTTGGTGCCACCGAAAGCTGGGCCGAGATCCTGGAGCATCCGCATCAGATCGAGACCGTAGCTGAAGTGGACCCCCGAGCCGCGGATGATCACCGCGCGCACGTCGTCGTCGCGATCGAGGGCGGCAAAGAGCGGCGGCATCTCGCGCCAGAACTCGGGTCCCATCGCGTTGCCCTTGCCAGGGCCGCAGAGGGTGACGGTGGCGACGTGATCGCGTCGTTCGAGGGTCAGGGATTTGTAGGTCGCGTCGTTCTCGCTCACGGCTTCCTCTCGTTGTAGGTGATTCGGGCACGTTGGCGGTACCGGGGCTCGAGGCGACCGCGACGCGCGTCCACGGCTCGCTCGGGGCCCAGGTCGGGTGACACGACGTGACGATCAGCGCCCGACACCGTCAGCCGCCACCTTTTCGTCGCACCGAGGCCAACGCCTCGCCGATCAGTCGCTCGACCTCGGCGTCGGGAACGCCCAGCGTCGCGGCGACGCGATCGATCAGCCAGCGCTCGGGCTCGGCGATCTTGCCATCGACAGAGATCGCCAGCGCCAACGCGCCGAGCAGCTCGGCCTTACCTTCTTCGCTCTTGACCTCGCGGGTCAAGACCGTCGGGTCGAAGTCGTACTCCCGACGCATGATCCGCATCCGCTCGTCGCGATCGACCTGGTAGTAGTCCATCAGCCGGTCGAGGAGCTCCAGCTCGGAGTCGACGACCTCGCCATCGGCGGCGATCGCCATCGAGACGAGCCGACAGATTTGCAGCCGATCGTACGCTTCCATCGAGGTGACTCCTGGTCCGAATCCATCAGGCGGCGGAATTCAACGGCAACCCTATGCTACCGCAGGCCGACGAGCGCGGTCAATCGCCGCGACGACGCCCTCGGCCCAGAGCGCTGAGCGCCGGTGCCGCGGGGTCGCTCACTCGAGCGCCTCGCCGCCATCCTCGGCGAGCAGCCGCGATCGTCGCTCACGGTGCGCGTCGTCGACCGCTGAGCTCCGCGAGGAAGCGAGCTTCGACTCGAGCGCCTCGGCGAGAACGAACAGCGGAGTACGTCGGATCAGCTCGTCGGCACAGCGGGCGATCAGCTCCGACGGAAGCTCGCCGCGCAGCGCATCGACGAAGCCTGCACCAGCCTGCAGGCGCGGGCGAAGCGTATCCGCGAGCTCGGCGAGGGCAGAGCGCGCCGAATCGATCGGTGAATCGTCGCCTTGCGAGAGATCGGCCTCGAGCGTCGGCCAGAGATCGAGCAGGGCGCGTTGCTCGGCGATCCGCTCGCGGGAGCCACCGAGGGCGATGTGGCGCTCGATCGAGCGCGGCAGCTTGGCGACGAGCCCGCCCAAACGCTTGATCCGTTCGCCGATTCCCGCGCGAATCTGGGCCTCGGCGCTTTCGTAGAGCGCGCGCTGCAGCTTGTCCTTTGCAAGCGGCTGGCGCACCTCACGGTACCAGAGCTCGAGGGCCCGCAGATTGGCGATGAAGGCGATGGTCGTCCGCACCTTCGGTAGCAGCGTACCGTAGCGCTCGGGGTCGAACGGCTGGTCGAGGACCGGCGCCGCCTCTCCGTAGAGCCGGCCTGCCGGGACATCGCGCCGTACCGCCGTGCCCGCGGCGATCACTGCACCGAAGCCGACCTGCACGGGGCTGACGATCTGCGATTGGCCGCCGACGAAGATCGGACGCGACCGAAGGAAGACTCCCTGGGGCACGTCGCCGAAGAGCGAGGCGAACTTGTCCGCCCACGGTGTGAAGTTGTAGAGCGCGATGGTGCTGCCGATCTCGGAGTGGTCGTCGCGCCCCGTCCCACCGCTGACGAAGGCGTCGCAGAAGTTGACCAGGCTGCCTGCGACGACGAAGGGGAGCATGATCGTCATCTTATAGCCAACGTGATGGGCCGCTTCGCAGCCCTCCTCGAGCAGCGTGCCCCCCCGCATCTCCGCGTGGCCACGAACCGTCACGCCGTCGAGAAAGGTGCAGTCCTGAAAATAACCGCCATAGAGCGCGACATTCGCCCCGCAGGCGACGTTCTCGAAGTATCCGCCGCCCGCGCGCCCGAGCTCGCACCCGCGACGCAACAGCGTGCGACTGCCGCGGATCGTGCACCCGGGGTAGATCCGAACGCCACCTTCGATCCGCGCGGGATCGATCTCGTCGAGGGCGACCGTGTCCGGCGCGAGGATCTCGACACCGCGACGGACGAGCTCGTCCAGCAACAGGGCACTCTCTTTTCGGGAGAACTTCGGGTTCGCCATCTTCCCGCCTCCATGCCCTCGTTTGGGCGGCAGTCGCGCCCGACTCGACGCCGGGCTGGGGATGCACCGCCCGAAATCGTAGCACGGAACCGCCGCGAGACTCCACCGAACTGACGACGTCGTGCCAAGCCTCTGATTTCTTTTCCATCTCCTCTTCATCGCGGAAAGGCGTTGCGCTCGACTCGCTTTTCCCTACACTGGAATCGGCCACACAGGGGAGACCGATGACGCTCGACTCGATCAAGATCGCCTTTCTGGACAGCACCGAGGCGCTGTTTTCCGCCTCGAAGAACTGGGACGGGCTGCTCGCCCTCTGGGAGATCGATCTGCGCAGCAGCGACGATCCCGAGCTGCTCGCCGAGCTGGTACAGCGGATGGTGCGGATCTGCCGCGATACCGGTCGCGACGAGCGCAGCGCGCAGATCATCACCTTCGGTGAGCAGCGCCTCGCCGGCCAGCGAGGGCACCTGCCCGTGGCGACCCGCGACCTGGCGGCGGAGACCGACAGCGGCGAATACGTCCGTCGCCTCGCGGGCCAGAGCGCGCGGAGCGCACCGTCTTCGCCCCCGACCGCGTCAGCGTCGAGAGCCGACCTGAGCGCGTCACCGACGACCCACTCACGACCTGCGGCGCCTC
>JAGQJP010000548.1 GCA_020430585.1 Myxococcales bacterium
CGAGGATCGTGCGGCCGAAGCGCCCAGCCACGACGCTGCCGACGCGTTGGCCCATCCGCGTGCTGCCCGTGGCGCTGATCAGCGGGATTCGGCGGTCGGCGATCATCGCCTCACCGACGTCCTCGGTCCCGCCGATCACCAGGTTCATCACCCCGCTCAGCTCGTGCCCGGCGAAGACCCGGTCGACGATTCGCTGCAGGGCGATCGCGCAGAGCGGCGTCTTCGGCGAGGGCTTCCAGATCATCGTGTTGCCGCAGACCGCGGCGATCATCGCGTTCCAGGCCCAGACGGCGACGGGGAAGTTGAAGGCGGTGATGATCCCGGTGACGCCGAGGGGATGCCACTGCTCGTACATCCGGTGGCGCGGGCGTTCGGAGTGCATCGTCGAGCCGTAGAGCTGGCGCGAGAGGCCGACGGCGAAGTCGGCGATATCGATGCACTCTTGCACCTCGCCCTCGCCCTCGGCGACGATCTTGCCCATCTCGAGGGAGACGAGTTGGCCCAGCTCGCGTTTGTAGCGGCGCAGCTCCTCGCCGATCTGGCGCACGATCTCGCCGCGTTTCGGCGCCGGCCAGCTGCGCCACTCGTAAAAGGCGGCGCTCGCTCGATCGACGACGCGGTGATAGTCGTCGACGCTGGCCATCGTCAGGCTCGCGATTCGCGACGAATCGGTGGGCGAGTGGGAGCTCAGCTCGTCTCCCCCTGGAGCGATCCGGTCATCGCTGCCGCCGACGCCCCACAGCGGGCCGTCGAGCTCGAGAGTCTTCAAGAAATCACGCATGTCGGGCCTCACTCCGCTTGTCGAATCGGCCCCATGATACAAAATGCCACCCCGCCGATCCAGTGCGATCGCCCCGAAGATTGGCGCTCGCCGCCAATCGTGGGTACACTCGGGGCATGACGCAGCGCTTCGGCCCCTATCTACTCTCGGAACGCATCGGCTCAGGCGGGATGGGCGAAATCTTTCGCGCGCGCTTGGTGCGCGAGCAGGGGTTCGAGAAAGAGTTGGTGATCAAGCGCATTCTACCACACCTGTCGCGCAACCCCGAGTTCGTCGCACTCTTCAACAACGAGGCGAAGATCGCCGCGCGCCTCGACCACCCCAACATCTGCCAGATCTTCGACTTCGGCCAGCACGAGGGGATCTACTACATCGCGATGGAGTACATTCGCGGGCACGATCTGCGCTCGCTGCTCGACCGCGTCGAGCGGATCCCTCCGGCCCAGGCGATCCAGATCGCCTGCGGCTGTCTGCGGGCCCTCGACTACGCCTTCACGCGACGCAAGGTCGTCCACCGAGACGTCAGCCCGCAG
Source organism: Myxococcales bacterium (assembly GCA_020430585.1). Taxonomy (GTDB): domain Bacteria; phylum Myxococcota_A; class UBA9042; order JAGQJP01; family JAGQJP01; genus JAGQJP01. Next base: position 1,315 of record JAGQJP010000548.1, read on the forward strand.
AACATCATGCTCGCTTACAGCGGCGCGGTGAAGCTGATGGACTTCGGTCTGGCCAAGGCGATCCATCGCGAGAGCGTCGCTTCCGCCGGCTCGATCAAGGGCAATTTCGGCTACATGAGCCCTGAACAGGTTCGAAGCGGCGACCTCGATGTGCGGTCGGACCTCTTCAACCTCGGCGCCGTGCTCTACGAGATGCTCTGCGGCGCAACGCTCTACGACCCAAAGCAGCCATTCGCCCGCTTGATCGAGCAGATCGCCGAGGCGCGGTTCGAGCCTCTCGCGGCTCGGGATCCGACGATCGACCCGCGGATCGTCGCCGTCGTGGAGCGGGCGCTCGCTCGTGACCGCGGGAGCCGCTACGCGAACGCGGCCGAGATGCGCGCCTCCCTCGACGAGGTGGCGAGCGCTTGTAGGCTCGACGTCGGCTCTCTGCCGCTGGCTTCGTTTCTCGAGCTGACGATGGGGCCGGCCCCCTTGGAGCGGCGGCAGACGGACACGATGCCGGCGGTGACCGAGGTAGCAGGCGGGCGAGATTCGGTGAGAGCCCTGGTTGGTGAGCCAGCATTGGCGTCGCCACGGACCGACATCGCGCGCGAGCCTGCGGCACGGATCTCTCCGACGCTCGAGCTGCGTCGCCCCAACGGGACTGCGGATCAACCTGTCGCCGAGGGACAGACCCGCGTTGCGGTGGAACCCGCTACGGCGACGGCAGCGACGCCACACGCCGCCGCCCGCCCTTGGATTTGGGGGCTGTCGTTCGTGGCGATCGTCGCCATCGCCATCGCAGCGGCACTCGGTTGGCCGGGAAAGCCCCCGCAGCCGCTGGAGAGCTTTTCGAGCGCGCTCTCCGACGGACCGATGATCCACGAGCTCCAACGACGTGCGGGTCTCCCCGCGGTGCGGCCGAAGCTGCCGATCCCGTCGCCGCCGATCCCGAAGCGAGTGCTGCGCTACGGGA
>JAGQJP010000549.1 GCA_020430585.1 Myxococcales bacterium
CCAACGCGGGCAAGACGGCGGACAACTTTCAGGGAACGGTGACGATCGCCCAGAGCAAGGGCCGAATCGGCACCACCTCGTCGAAGTGGGAGAGCGACGCCTACATCTCGCTGCAACCCCTCAGCTCGGGGCAGACCTTTCCCGAGCGCCAGGCGCTGTTGATCAAGCCCTGGATCGCCGCGGAGAACGACTTCGTGCGCATCGGGGTGACGATGCCCTGGATGCGCTGGCGCGAGCCCCAAGCGTTGGTCGGCCGTCACGACTCGCTGACCCTCGGCTTCGTCTCCGAGCCGCTGCACATCGGCGAAGCAAAGGGGATCTGGAACGTCGCCCGAATCCACATCGGCTCGGCGACCAGCCCCGTCGACATCACGACGATGATGAGCGAGTTGTTGAACCGCACCCAGCGCGGCCTGCTCGTTCGACTTCCCCTCGAGCAGCTCAACCGAACCCTCGTCTTTCCGTCGTTGGGCAACGGCGATCCGAAGTCGTCGAAGTTGAAACAGAACTATCGCTACGCCCTCGAGCAGGTCCACGGCTTCATGCTGGGCTATCCGGTCTCGACGAACCCTTCGGAGCCGGGCCAGTGGATTCGCGGGCTGAGCTTCGGCTCGCAGCGCTGGCCGGACTCGCTCCAGCTCAGCCCGAACAATCAGACGATCACGACGCCGTACGAGAGCTCGCCGTACACCAACACCGCCAACCCGATGAACTCCGAGGTCAAAGAGTTCTTTCGCAGCGGCGAGCCCAAGTGGCTCTGGGACTTCGCGCTGCCCCAGGCGTACCTGATGCTCTTCACCGCCTGGTACAACACGGGCAAGCTACAGAACTGGATCAACGGGTTCGCCGTCGCCGTCGGCGGGACGGGAGAGGGGAACTGGCACCGCGATGGTCCCGACTACTACAACCATGGCCGCACCGAGAATACCGGGCTGAGCGACGTCTACGTCCTGCGGCCCAACCCGCTGATGCGCGACCGCTTTCTGCAGCAGGGGCAAAGCGCGATCATCCTCTTCGACAAGGGCCAACAGCTGGAGAACACGCGCGGCTGGGTCGAGACCGTGGCGCTGCACACCGGAACCGACGACGACGCCGACTCGATCGCCGGCGACAACTTCACCCAACACCTCGTCGCCCTCGGCGATTGCGCAGAGTTCGTCCCCGGTCCGCCTGGCGAGGCGTGTCTGGCGAAAATGAGGGAGTTGATGGGCGAGATCGCCAGCGACAACCTGATCGACAAGATGCCCTGCAACGGGGACGAAAAGCCGACGGGCCAGTGCACGGTCGGCTCGCTCTTTGTCTATCTCTATCGGTACGCGCTCTTCGTCTGGCGCTTCGTCCACACCTTCTCGGCCGACGACGGGCAGGTCCATCGCGACGCGATGGTCGGGCTCTCGAAGCTGTTGCTCGACGCCTTCATCCCGAAGAAGAGCGCGCTGCCCGACATCGAGGGGATCTGGAGCTACTACGCCAAGTGCGACCTCGCGAGCGGCTCGATCACGAGCTGCAACGCCATTTTCGGCGACCCCTGGCAGATCTACCCCGACGAGAAACCGCAAGTCCTCGCCCTGCCTCTGATCGCCCGTCAGCTGGCGGATTACGCCCCCGATCCCTGCGCCTACGTGCGGCTCTTGGCCGACGATGACGCCCTCTACAGCCACTGGCTCGAAGCCTACAGCTCGTACTACGCCGGCTGGATCGAGGGCAACTCGTTCTTCATGCAAGCGATGATCCTCGCCGTCGGAGGACTCGACGAGTGCCCGAACTGAGGAACGATCCTCACGCCCCTTCCCCGGGCTCGCGAACTGCGTTATAATCGCCCCTACCTCGTGAAAACATGACCGTGGGGGCTCGGTGGGCAAAATCTTGTTGTCGATCGACGATCTCGAGGACTCGACGACGCCGGAGTACGGATTCCTGATCGCCCGAAAGTGCGCAATGGAGCTGGAGATCCTCTTCGTCGAGGAGCAGCGCGAGCTGCGCGATGACGAGATGGCCCAGCTGCACCAGATCCTGGAACGGGCGAAGAAAGAAGGGCTGACGGCCACACTCTCCGTCGTTCGCGGACGACCAGCGAAGGAGATCGTGCGCAAGGCAGCAAACCTGGCCCTCGTCGTGCTCCACCATCGGCACCAGGTCGAGGATCTCGGCTCGGGGCTCCTGCGGGATATTCAAGATGAGCCAGACGGCCTGAGCCCGCTGATCAAAGACGTGCTGCGCCAGGCCGCCGTCCCCTCGCTCGTCACCTTCGGAATGCGCAGTGCGATGCGCCGTCCGCTGATCGCCTTCAACGGCAGTCGCAAATCGGAGCGGATCCTCAAGGCGGGTTTGCAGCTGATGGGTCAGCGCGTCTTTCGCCGCGGAATCGCGCTCTACGTCGGCCCGGAGAGCCCCGAAGCGAGAGAGATCCTACGCCGCGCCCGGACGATCGCGCGCGAGCACCACGTCGACCTCGAGACGCGCCTGATCGATGGCGATCCCGGGGCGGTGATCGTCGATCAGGCCGAGGCCAATGGTTGCGACCTGATCGTGATGGGCGCCTACATTCGGGGCCTCTTGTCGCGGGCGCTGACGACGAGCGCGACCGAATCAGTCCTCTCCCGCTCCCTTCAGCCGATTCTGCTCGGATAGGCGCTGGCGCAAACCCTCGATCTCCGCGTCGCCCAGCGCGACCCAGCGACCACGCTCCTGGCGGCGCAGCACGCTCTCGCGATCGAGCTTCATGCTGGTGACGTGCCGACCGTCGAAGGAGAAGACGTGCACCCGGCCCTTGGGGCCGAGGACGATCGCGGTCTTTTCGTGGAGGTCGCGGAAGAAGCGATCCGCCGCCGCGACCTCGAGATCGCGCATCGCCGCCGTCGTCGGTCGGTCCTCCCGGGCCCGCTCCCTCACGTGTTGTGTGTTGCGTCGCTCGCGCCGGGCCAGCCGCTCGAGCTCGCCTTTGAGCTGGGTCAGAATCGGGAGGACCTGCTCGTCGAGACGCGCCACGTCGATCTCGCGCCCACGCCTCAGCTGAGCTAGGCGGTAGCGGCAGCGCCGCAACACCTCGCGGAGCGCAGGACCATCGAAGGGACCGAGGCGCGATCTGTGCAGATCGGCGCGGTCGAGTCCGCAAAGATTGAGGTCCAGGCGCCGCCGCCGTCGGCTCGCCTCGCCGAGAACCGCCTGAATCGAGAGCGCGCGCTTCTGCTCTTCGAAGACGAGGTGACCCAGAGCCAGCTGCCCGAGGATTACGAAGTTGCGCGCCCGCCCGCCGAAGTCATCGAGGAGCGCGGCCCGCAGATCGCGCCCCGTCGAGAGGACGAAGACCAGCTCGGGCGTCGGCCGGTAGAGCTTGTCCACCTGCGCGGGCTCGAGGGTGAGACAGAGCTGCGACAGGGACTGCCAGGTCGGCTTTCCCGTCGGTAGATAGCCCGCAAAGACACTGTCCGGTTGGCTCGGCTGTGCGTGCTCACAATCCGAGCGGCGACATTGAAAGCAAAAGACCGACCCCAGACGCACCGACTGGGTAAGATCGACAGCCTGCAGCAGCTCGCGGTCGATCTGCTCGATCACCTGGCTCGCCGAGCCGCGAGCGGCGCCGTTGAGTGGCACCTCGAGAGTGAGCGAGAGCCGATCGGGAAGGTTGAGGCCATTGAGATAGTCGGGATGTCGCTCGGCGAGACGGCGGACGAGGCCAGCCAGCTCCGCGATCAGTCGCTCGGCGACCTCTCTGGGCGGGGCATTGTCCCGACGGCGCTCCATTTCGCGGGGCTTCTGTTCATCGCGTTTCGCCATCTGGGGACGCCTCGCCTCGTCGACGAGCCTCCGATCGCCGGAGCGCCGTCGTCGGTCGCCATCGGCCGGGTGCCGCCGCCACATCTTCACACCGAACACCACGATGATACGGCGAATCCGACGTTCTGGCAATCGACGAGGGAGTGGCGACCCCGAAGAAGCCTTGACTTCTGCGACGGCGGCACTACATTGTGAGTGCTGCCGCACGGTCGATGATGCGGCGTCAAGGTGACCGCAAGGCACCGAGCTCTGTGACAACATGGGGGCGACACGGTTTCGACGGGGATGAGAATGCCTTGATTGCGTGCCGGGGGTTTCTGTCACCTCGTTAAAAGGCGGAAAACGTATAAGTGCCAACAATACAAACGTTGAGTACGCTCTGGCTGCGTAACAGCTAGCCACGTCCGACTCTTGAGGCCTGCGGCTTGAGAAGGGCGCAATTTAGCAGGATAGCCAAACGGTTTTGTTCGGAGGCCGCGCGGCGAAACAATATCTGAACTGGCTGTCGTGAGACGCCGTCCGTTGGCGGCTCGTGGCGGTGAGACA
>JAGQJP010000059.1 GCA_020430585.1 Myxococcales bacterium
ATGGCGCGAACCTGCTCTACAAGCGCCCGATGTGGGCGGGCAATATCATCGGTACCGTGCAGATCACGACTCCCGTGCAGGTGGTCTCGGTGCGGCCGAGCGCCTTCGACGAAGCGCCCGCAGGCGCTCAGTCGTCGGTAGAGGTCTTCGCGCTCGGCGCCGAGCTGCCGGGCGGGGCCGAGTTCGTCAAGATGGAAGCCTCGGGTGGCGAGCGCCCGGATCTGCAGGAAGCCGACGTCGTCGTCTCGGGCGGTCGCGGGCTGAAGAGCCGAGAGAACTTCAAGATCGTCGAGGATCTCGCCGACGCCTTCGGCGGTGCCGTCGGCGCCAGCCGTGCCGCCGTCGACTCGGGGTACGCGCCGAACGACTGGCAGATCGGCCAGACCGGCAAGGTCGTCGCGCCCGGGCTCTACATCGCCGTGGCGATCTCTGGGGCGATTCAGCACCTGGCGGGAATGAAGAACTCGAAGGTGATCGTGGCGATCAACAAAGACGAAGAGGCGCCGATCTTCCAGGTCGCCGACTATGGTCTCGTCGCCGACGCCTTCAAGGCGGTGCCCGAGCTGACCGAGAAGATCAAGGCGCTCAAAGGCTGAGTCGAGCTGCCGAGACCCGCACGCAGCGCCCCGTCCATCCAACGCACAATCTCCCGCACGTTTTCTGGCTCGAAGGGCTCGCCGAATCGACGAGCGCGCCCCGATTCAGAGCGGTCGTCGTTCTTGGTCGTCGGGGTCGTTGATCGACGGGTACTTCATGATCTCGGTGCGAGCGATCTTCCACGCTTGCTGCATGATCCAGGACATCGTTCGATCTTGGCGTCGCGCCTCGCGGGAGATCTCCTCGATCATGTCCTCGGGAAAGTAGAGGCTTTGCTTGCGTTTGTCGGTCGATGCCATCGGGACCTCCTGCGTTACGAGTCATCGTGTAGCGGCCGCGCTATGGCGCCCATGGCGGCGCGCGGGTCGCCGTCGCGCTAGTTGGCGGTGATCGTTCCCGAGAGCGGTAGCGCTCCCGAGTCGTCGCTCAGCATCTCGATCTCCGAGCCGTCGACCGAGATCCGCCAGATCTCCCGGTCGTTGTGGGAGCGACAGTTCCCGCCAATCTCTGGGCTGGCGATGAAGACCAAGTGGTGACCCTGCGGGCTGACGACGAAGTCGTCGATCACGCGGTTGGTCGTGCCGTCGTTCTTCGCGTTCTGCGTTACGTTGCGCAGGCTCGCCGGGTTCAACGTGCGATCGATCACCAGGATGTCGGTTTCCGGTTTCGTCTGGGCGTTGCTGATGCATTTGAACTGATCGTCGAGATAGCCGCTGCAGCTCTCGGTGACGCTGACCGAATCTTGGGACGTCATCGAGAAGTAGATCTGCTGCGAGTCGGGCGAGAAGATCGCCTTGTTCGCGATGTAATAGAGCTTGCTGCTCGAGCCGCAGGCGTCGAGTTGGCTCTCGGAGAGGGTGATGTTCTTCGGATTGCCCCCCGAGAGTGACCAGAGCCAGATCTTGAACTCGTTGTCCCCCCGGCTGAAGAAGACCACCTCTTTGCCGTCGGGGGAGATCGCGAAGGGCTCTTTCTCGGTGAATTGGCTACCCGTCCCCTGGGAGTTGCCGATCGTCGGCTCGAGCTTCTGGAACCCGTCGCCGAGATTCGTCATGTCGAGATGGTACAGCTCGGCGCCACCGAGGGAGACGTGGAGCAGCACGACGTGATTCGCTCGGACGAGGAAGGTCCCTTGATAGCTGTCGATCCCCTCCTTGGGGGCGAAGGTACCGACCAGCGCGCGTTTGCCCGGGTTGTCGAACAAGATCTGGTACAGCTCGAAGGTGTCGTTCGCACGCTCCATCACGTAGAGCGCGATGTCGTCGAAGCGCCACGAGAGCGCCTTGGTCGAGACCTCGACGCCGTTTGCGGGGACCAATTGATTGAGACCATAGAGCTTGAGCGTCGAGCCGTCGACCCCCGCGCTCGTGACCTGGACCAGCGCCTTCAACGACGGAGCAACGTCGCAGCCGTTGGCGCAATCGAGCCCGTTCGGCGTCCAATCGGTCGGGGTCGTGGCGCTCTCGTCTCCGCGCCAGAATTTTAGCGGCGCCGATGGGTTGAGGCGATCTCGCGACTGCCAGGTGACCTGGAACGATTCGGCGATCGGACCCGTGACGTCGGTCCCGCCCACGCCGTCGCTCTGGTCGTCGACTCCGCTCGTGTCGTGGAGAATCGGCGAGGTGGTGTCGCTCTCGTTCGACGACGAAGACGAGCCCGAGCAACCGATGCCGACAAGGACCAGCAACACGATAGAAAGTTTCGATCCGCGCATCGTCATCTTCTCCCTCGCTCCCGTGCCCTCAAAAAAAAGCAATCATATCCGCGGCTCGCTGCGAAGTCAATCATCGCGGTCGCGGGAATGTGCGGGGCGCCACGTCGTGTTTTCCTGGCGGAAACTCGATGTTCCTCGATTGACAGCGTCGAAGGGGATCGGTAAGGTAAAACACCAGCTGGATTCGATGCTTCAGTAACTACGGTCGTGCGGAGCCCCTCGATTCCGCCCCAGCCCTACGGGAGTGATAAACGACGCGATGCGTCCCTACCTGTTTCGCTTGCCAGAGTGGCTACCTGGCGTCTTCAGCGGTCGACCGATCTTCTCGTACGGCGTGATGCTCGGCCTGTCGTTCATCTTTGGCTGGTATCTGACGTCGTATTTCGCGACCAAAGAGGGGTTCGACAGCAAGGTGACGGGGAATACCCTGTTTCTGGCGATCGTCGGCGCGCTGTTCGGCGCTCGTCTACTCTTTTTCGTCTCGAACCCGAGCTTGCCATTCTCGCTCAAGTCGTTCTTTTCCTACCAGGACGGCGGGCTCGTGGCCTACGGCGGATACCTCGGCGGGATCTTCTTCTCGTACGCCTACTTACGCTGGAAGAAGAACAATTTCTTCGCCTTCGCCGATCAGGCGACGCCGCAGCTCGCGCTCGGGCTCGGGTTCACGCGGGTCGGCTGCTTCATGTACGGCTGTGACTATGGCCGACCGACGGATTCGTTCCTCGGGATCAGCTTTCCCCGATGGGGCTTCGACTCGGCGCTCAGCCAATACGGCCTGCACAAGGGGAGCGCCGCCTTCAACCATCACGTGAACAAGTGCGTCCAGCTGCTCAACGATGTGGGAAAGCTCGGCGAGATCAACTACAACCCGGGCAACATGACCACGACGATGGTCGAGCAGTGCAAGGCCTTCGGCGCCAAGATTCACGGGACCAAGAGCTTCGAAGCCCTGGCTCAAGTGATGACGCAGTCGTTCCCCGTGCATCCGACGCAGCTCTACGCCTCGCTGGCGGGCTTCGCGATCTTCGCCTTTCTACTCTGGGCGCGGAAACATCGTCGCTTTGACGGGCAGGTCTTTCTGCTCTTTCTGCTGACCTACGGGATCTTCCGTTTTCTGATCGAGTTCGTTCGCGACGACCTGCAGCGCGGCAACGTCGGCGTGCTCTCGACCTCGCAGTTCATCTCGCTGCTGCTCGTCGGCGCGGCGGGGATCGGATGGTGGCTCTTGCCCCGACAGCTGAATCGGCTTACTCTCGAACCAGCACCCGCCAAAACCGGCGGCGGCAAGAAACGCAAGCACTAGCCGAGAGGCGAAACATGGCGCAGAACTCCGCGATCATCGACATCGAAGAACGGGCCGACGGCCGGCTCGAGCACGTGACGACGGTGTTGACCATCGATGCCGAGGCCGACACCGTAGAGCGCTGTTTCGAGAACATCGAGCGCCTCCCCGACCTCTTTCCCTATCTGTTGCGCATCACCGAGATGCCCTCGGAGAAGAACAAGCGGGTCGTCGAGCTGGTGATCCGCTATCAATTCTACCTCGTCAGCTGCAGCATCGAGGTGCTCTGCACCCTCGACACCGACGGCAAGAGCTTCGCGATCTTTCGCGGCGTGCGCGGCAACGTCGAGAACTTCATGTTTCGCCTACAGGTCAAAGAGAAGAACAAACGTCTCCTTCTGTACGTCAGCTTCAACTTCGATCTCAATGGTATCGGTCCACTGATCTCGGCTCAGCTGCAAAGCTACCCCGAGCTCGAGGTGGCGATGCTCTCGACCTTCAGCCTCGGCTTCGCCAAGTCGTTCAAGCGCGCCGTCGAGCGCCAACAATCTCGCGCCTGAGGACTCGGTCGCGCCAACAATCTCGCGCCTGTCGCTCTGCGCCTCGACGATCACCTGACGGATGGCTGGTTTCTGCGGAGGTTCTTCTCGAGCGGGCGCTCAGATGCTGAAGCGATAGCCGAAGCCGAAGAGGAAGGAGTAGTTGTAGACCCCGCCGCCCTTCCATTGATCGCGCCAGGCTTTCGTGAAAGCCGGCAGCAGCTCGAACATCAGCGGTGTGAAGCGAAACTCATAGTGATCGTTCAAGATGTACGAGAGGCGCGCGAGGATCGTGATCAGCATCCCCGCCTGGGTCTTGAAGCTCCCCGATGCACCCGCGACGTACGTGCCAAGGCGTAGGCCGGGAACGACGAAGAGCTGGTGCGGGCCGCTCTGGAACACGCCGAAATAGTACTCCGCCCCGACGTCGAATTTTGCCATCGTGATCGTGTTACCGATCGCGCCGACGTTCAGTCGATCCATCACGTTGATCCCGATCCCGCCGCCGATCTCGAGGCCCCGCCAGATCTGGCAGGCGAACCGGACGATCTGCAGGTGCAGGTGCGGCGCGTAGCGAAACTCGTTGACGAAAGCGATCGACTTCGACGCGTTCATCATCGCATTGAAGCCGATGTCCAAAGAGGCGATGCAGCGCTGTTTGGGGATGAAAGCCGACGCGGTCGACGTCAGCGCGACGAGCAGCAACAGGGGTAGCGCACAGAGTAATGCTTTGCGTTTCATGATAATCACTCTCCTAGCTGAGGCCGATGCCGACATTCCAACACGAACGGTCTCACGATACCCGAGGTGGACAATATTTTCAATCGCTCCCGTCACGTGGGGCCGAGGGTTTGTTGGAGGTGAAAAAAAGTGCACCAAAAATGGGTTGACCTTTCATGTGTAGCCTGATATTCATCATAGTGATGAAAAAAAGTGCACCATCGAACGTGAGTCCGACCCCCCAGATGGCCGAGCCATTTTTGCACGCCGAGTACGAGGCGCGGCTCGTCTACTCGTTGCTACAGGGGGGCGTGCAGCTCGCTCGTCGCGCGCGGATGACCTCGAAGCGTCTGCAGGAGCTCGTCTCACTCGCCTATTTTCAGCAGCTCCGCGCCGAAGGGGCGACGCTACGAGAGATCGCCGAGGTCTTTGGGCAGACCAAGCGCTCGGTCGCCAATCTTTCGCAGCGTGCCAAAGAGAACTTCCTCTCCCCCGAGCGCGAGCA
>JAGQJP010000550.1 GCA_020430585.1 Myxococcales bacterium
CGGCGAGTTTCGCTACCTCTCGCAGCTCGACCTGACGCGGACGCTGATCCGCGCCTTCAACCGCAGCGAGATTCCCCTCAAGTTTTCGCAGGGTTTCCATCCGATGCCCGACCTCTCGTTCGGGCCAGCGTTGCCACTCGGCGTCGAGGGCTGTGAAGAGTGGCTCGATTTCTGTGCCCTCGTCGACTGCGACCCGGAGCAGCTCTTGCGGCAGCTCAATGCGCACATGTCCACCGAGCTACGTTTCACCTCGCTGCAGAAGATACCGACGAAGAGCGCGGCGTTGTTTCAGGCGATCGACACGGCGACGTACGTCATCGGTGTCGGGCACGAGGCGATCGCCCACGCAGCTCGTGAACGCCTCGACGGGGACGAGTCGAGTGAGGCCGAGCTGCATCAGCGCCTGGTCGATCGCTTGCTGGCGCGAGAGGAGATCTCGGCCACCGTGAAACGCAAGGGCAAGGAGCGGCGCATCGACATCCGCCCGCTGATCAAATCGATCGAGGTGGTCAACGGCGATCGGCCGCTCGGCTTGCGGGTCATCGTCGGCGCTGGGGCGTCGGGGAATCTGCGCCCGGAGGTGCTGCTCAAAGAGCTCTACGGTGACGCTCCCGTCGAGTGGCAGATCACCCGCGAGGGGCTCTACGTGCAGACCGACGAGGGATTGCTCCGTCCGGTCGACCTCTCGCTCTTTGCGCCGGCTGCTGCCGTGGATCTCGAGCGATCGCCCGATGCGGCGCCCGTCGACGGGGCGCATCCATGACCGAGTCGCCGCTGCGGGCGTCGTTCTACACGCTCGGCTGCCGTTTGAACCAGGCGGAGACGTCGCTGATCTCCAACGGCTTTCGCCAACGGGGGTACGACGTCGTCGACTTCGGCGAGATCGCCGACGTCTGCGTGATCAACTCCTGCACGGTGACCGAGCAGGCCGATGCAAAGTGCCGCCACCTGGTGCGCCAGGTCCTGCGACGCAACCCCGAGACCTACGTCGCGATCGTCGGCTGCTACGCGCAGACGGGATTTCAGGTGCTCGAGCAGATCGAGGGGCTCGACCTGATCGTCGGCAACGCCGAAAAGATGCGCGTCGTCGACTACATTGGCGACGAGCCGCTCAAGACCGCCGAGCCACGCGTCGTGCGTCCGCGAATTCCGCGACAAGCCTTCACCGTTGAGCCTGCCGAGGGTCGTGCCGACACGACGCGGGCGAATCTCAAGATCCAGGACGGTTGCGATTTCATGTGCAGCTTCTGCGTCATCCCGATGGCGCGCGGTCGCGCCCGTAGCCGTGATTTCGCCGATCTGCGCCGCGAGGCCGAGGGGCTGATCGCTGCGGGCCATCGCGAGCTCGTGCTCACCGGCGTCAACATCGGGACGTACGAGCACGAGGGGCGCGGTTTCCTCGACGTCGTCGAGATGCTCTGCGCCCTCGACGGGATCGAGCGGGTCCGCATCTCGAGCATCGAGCCGACGACGATCGGGGACGAGCTCTTGGAGCGGATGGCCTCCTCGGACGTGCTCTGCCCGCATCTGCACCTGCCCCTGCAATCCGGCTCCGACAGCGTGTTGACGCGGATGCGCCGCAAGTACGGGATTGGCGACTTCATGAGCTACGTC
>JAGQJP010000551.1 GCA_020430585.1 Myxococcales bacterium
TCGAGGCGCCGCTCGTGCTCTTCGATCGCGGACAGGGCTGCGCGTTTCGCTGCGGTCGCACGGCGACCTGCGAATACGCCTGCCGCGAGAAGTACGGGGTTTGACAGTCGTCGACGTCGTCGGGCGTCGCGTTCGTTTGGGGGGATGACCGATGGCCCTTTCCGTGGTCGCGATTGGCGAGAGTTTGGTTCACTATTTCGGTGTGATTCCGAGCTATCCCGGGCTCGATCGAACCGTGCAGATGCACCAATTCAGTATGCAGTGCGGTGGCGCCGCGGCGACCTCGGCTGCGACGCTGGCCAACCTGGGCGTTGCGGTGGCCTACGTCGGCAAGGTCTCGGATGATCACTTCGGCGAGGTGATCAGCGGGAGCCTCGCGGACATCGGCGTCAACCTGCGCGGCCTCGTTCATCGACCGGGGCGGATCGGTGCCTTCACGTTCATCGCGATCGAAGAGGCCCAGGGCCGGCGTACGGCGTTCCAGAGCGACGGCGATCTGCCACCGCTGAACGTCGAAGAGGTCGATTTGACCCTGCTCGACGGCGCGCGCTACCTGCTCCTCGACGGCACCGAGCCCGCCGCGCAGATCGCCGCGGCTCAGTTCGCCAAAGGCAGCAATTGCGGGGTCGTGCTTCGCCTCTCTGGGCGGCGGCCCGGAACGACCGAGCTGATCGCGCTCTGCGACTATCTGGTGGTCAGCGAGCACTTCGTCAGCGAGTTGGTTCCCACAGGAGAGCTGGAGCGAGGGCTACGCAGCCTCAAGGACCACGGCTGTCGCGCCGTGGTGATCACCCTCGGCGAAGAGGGCTGCATCGGTCTCGGGCCCGACGACCAGCTGGTGCGCGTTCCGGGTCACGAAGTCGACGTCGTCGACACGACGGGGGCGAGCGAGATCTTCGTCGGCACGCTGGTGCACGGGCTTCTCGAGGGTTGGCCGTTTTCGCTCACGCTGCGGATCGCCAATCGCGCGGCAGCCCATGCCTGCACCGCGCTCGGCGCGCTGGCGGCGCTCCCGCGATCCGAGGAGATCCGCGCCTACCGCAAAGAGAGCGAGAGCTAGCCGCGCGCTCGAGACGCTGCTCAAAACCAGCGAAAAAATTGCTCCTCCGCCGAACCCGTGGTACCCCTGTATCGAATTCTCTACGAAAAACAGCACGAGCCATCGGGTTTCACCATGAACAAACGCATTGGGATCCTCGTCACCGCCGCCCTCATCGTCGCCTGCAACACGGCGCCGAAACCGAAGCTGGCGAAGAAACCGCCTTCGGGCGTCGCTCCGGAACGGATCGTCGTCGAGCGACCGACCCCCCCGACCGAGCTGCCTCCGATTCACATCGGAAGCCCCGATCCGACGCCGGTCGGGAACGTGCAGCGTCAGCCCGGCGAGCTCGTGAAGCCCAAAACGCTCGTCGTTGGCGAGCACAAATCGCCAGGGGTGCCCAAGGGCGACGATCTGTTGCCGCCGCTGCCGAAGCCGAGCGATCGCCTCAAAGGGACGGTCGATCCCCTCGGAAAGGTCGACCAGAAGTTGCCGAACCTGCGCATCATCCGTGTCAAGCGCGGCGAGACGCCGGGTCTGCTCGCCTCCTGGAGCCACGTCTCGGTCGCCGACCTCGAGCGCTGGAACAAGCTCAAGAAGAGAGGGCATCTGCGGATTGGCCAAGAGCTGACCCTCGTCTTCGACGAAGAGCAGTGGGCGGTGTTCAAGCAGAAGCGGGCCGAGTTCCACAAATCGAAGGAAGATCGCTTCTTCGAAGAGCACAAGGTCGATACGCTCAACGTCTACACCGTCAAGAAGGGCGATTCCCTCAGCCGCATCGCCTACAAGTATGGAAAGATTCCGCTGTGGGTGATCAAGAAGTTCAACAAGGATCGCGACTTGAAACGGCTGACGATCGGCCAGACGATCTTCGTACCGCAGCTCGTAGCGGTCAAGACGTCCGATCGTCTCAATCGCGTGCGCCAAGAGAACATGCCGCCCCAGGCGAACTACACCGGGCTCTTCGTGCGTGTCAAGGCGCGGGAGTCGATGGATCTCTACGCGCGCTGGAGCGGTCTGGCCGCGCGCACGATCTGGCAGATCAATCGTCTCAAGAAAGGTACGCCGCTCTTGACCGGGCAGCGCCTGATGCTGCCGCTCACCGATCGCGGCGTGAACGCGTTCATCGCCCGCCGTATGGCGTTCCATCAGTTGCGCAAGGACCAGCTCTCGCGTCCGAAGTCTCTGCGTCTCGCCCAGCGTTACACACGGGCCTCGCGCTTCTTCCTCGATGAGGAGAAACGTAAGCAGCGGCGTGAAAAGGAAGAGCTGAAGCAACGTCACAAGACGCGGAAGCTGGGCAAGCACAAGATCGACAAGCGCACCGTCAACCGCGAGCCGCTGCAACAGCTGGTCAAGCGGCGCCACAAGCGCAAGTCGGTCACACCGCTGCGGCGCGTGCGCGTTTCACCGAAGAAAAAGGCGCCGTCGAAGAAGGGGCGCACGATGTTGGCCAAAAACAACGTGCGTCGCGTGATCAAGTACAAGATGAACAAAGGCGACAGCGCGTGGCGTCTGGCGACGAAGAAGTACCGGATTCCCCTCGACCTGTTGAAGAAGTACAACCGCGACAAGAACCTCGACCGCCTGCGTGAAGGCGAAGTGATCAACATCCCGATTCTCGCCGCCCGCTGATGGACCCAGCCCCAGAGGCCGCGCCGACCCGTCTCGGCCCTACCCATGCCTTCGCCGCCGCGAAGGGGCTCGACGCGACCGAGGTCGCCGAGCGCGTCCAGCGCGGTGAGGTCAACCGCGTGCGCCGCGAGACATCGCGGACGATCGGCGGGATCGTCCGGGCCAACCTCGTAAACGTTTTCAATATCGCGATCTTCTCGATGGCGGCCGTGCTGCTCGCGCTCTTCGTCACCAAGGGAGACCTGCGGACGCTCTACGACGCGCTGGCGATCTCCACGGTGGCGCTCCTCAATAGTGTGATCAGCATCGTCCAGGAGATCCGGGCCAAGCGCGCGCTGGACCGAATCAGCGCGCTGGCGCAGTCGACGGCGACGGTGCTGCGCGCGGGGGTCAGCGCCGATCTCCCCGTCGACGAGATCGTCGTTGACGACTGGATCGAGCTGCACCGCGGCGATCAAGTTCCCGTCGACGGACGGGTCGTCGAATCGCATCACTGCGAGGTCGATGAGTCGCTGCTCACGGGAGAGTCGGAGTACATCTTCAAGGAAGTTGGCGCCGAGCTCCGCTCGGGGAGCTTCTGTGTCGCCGGTAGCTGCCGAATGGTCGCCCAGCGGGTCGGTCCGAAGGCTTACATCCACGAGCTCGCCCGGGACGTCAAGCTGTACAAACGCGCGATCACGCCGTTGCAGAAAAACATCGACCGCATCGTCGAAGTGCTGATGGGACTCGCGCTGCTGCTCGGTCTGCTCGTCGTGGGCGCTGCAGTCGTCGATGCCAAGGGTGGCGTCGAGCTCGACTACTTGTTCATCGAGACGACGCGCTCGGTCGCCTCGATCGTGACCTCGATGATACCGATCGGGTTGATACTGCTGTCGACCGTCGCCTTCGCGCTCGGCGTCTTCCGCATCTCGAAGCAGGGCGCGCTCGTGCAGAAGCTGAACGCGATCGAATCCTTCGCCAACGTCGATGCGATCTGCATGGACAAGACTGGAACCTTGACCCAGAACCAGCTCGTCCTCGTCGAGGTCGTCTCGCTCAGCGAGGCCGTCGATCCACGTCTCTGGCTCGCGGCGTTCGCCCATCGAGTGTGTGAGCGCAACGCGACGATCGAGGCTCTCGTCGCGGGTCTGCCCGATCCGAGCGAGCAGCGGAGAGAGGCGGAGTTGCAAGACGAGCTCCCCTTCAACTCGAAGAAGAAACGGAGCGCGGCCCGTCTGGCGATCGGCGGTGAGCGGCGCTCGCTGGTCCTCGGCGCTCCAGAGCTCCTCGCACCGCGTTGCTCCGAGGCGCAGCAGGCCCGAATCGCCGGGCTCCTCGCCGCCCGCGAGGGATCGCGGAATCTGCTCTTCGCCGAGCTCGTCGAGGCGGGCGACCCGTCGGTCATCGCCGAGCCGCTGCGCGCCGCCCTCGAACGTCCCGATAGCCGACTCGAGGCGTGGGCCCTGGTCTCCCTCGAGGACGAGGTGCGTCCGAACGTCGGCGAGGTGCTGCGGCGCTTCGCCGAGCGGCGGATCGATCTCAAGATCGTCTCGGGAGACGCGCCCGAGACGATACGCGCCGTCGCGCGGCGGGCGGGCTGGCAGAGCGATACGAGCCGTGTCGTGACGGGGCCCGAGCTGGACACGATGAGCGTCGCGGCCCTCGAGGCGACGGCTCGCGAGGAGTCCCTCTTCGGTCGCGTCTCGCCGCAGAACAAGCGCCAGCTCGTCGAGGCGCTGCAGCGCCAGGGGCGCTACGTCGCGATGATCGGTGACGGCGTCAACGACGTGCTGGCCCTCAAGCGCGCCGAGCTCGGGATCGCGATGCACGCGGGCAATCGAATGTCTCGCGACGTCTCCGACATCGTGCTGCTCGAGAACGACTTCACCGTGCTTCCCAACGTTCTCGACGAGGGAAATACGATCGTCTCCAACGTGCAATCGGCGGCGAAGCTCTTTTTGACCAAGAATGTCTACGCCGTTCTGCTGATCCTCTTCGTCGGTTTCATGGGGCTCGATTTTCCCTTCGTGCCACGACACGTGACGATCATCGGATTCTTTGCGATCAGCATTCCTGCGCTCTTCATCGCCTTCACACGTCGGATGCTCGATATTCCACCGCGGTTTCTCCTCGACGTGTTGCGCTTCACGGCGATATCTGGCGGGCTGATCGCCGTCGCCGGGACGCTGGTCTATCTCGTCGCTCAGGTCGCCTTTCACGCCAGCGTCGAGGTAGCGCGCACGGCGATGCTCAGTACGATCGTCGTCCTCAGCCAGCTCAATTTCCTGGTGATCGTCGGAGGGCGGCACCTTTGGCTCAACCTGCGGCGCAACGCTTTGTTCGTCGCCCTCGCGGTCGCCTTCGTCGCCCTCTATTTCACGATCTTGCTCATCGTGACGCGGATCGTCGCGCTGCGAGGGCTCGCCAGCTTTCTCGAGCTGAGCCGCCCGGGTTGGGGGCTTCTCCTCTTCAGCGTGCTGCTCGCCCTCGTCGCCGGCGTGGCGCTGGTCTGGATCCAGGCCGCGCTGGCTCGACGCGACCGCTGAGGGGCGGCGGCTGCAAGGGACCACGGATCGGCGCGACGAGCCGAAGAGTCCGTACGATGGGCGACAGGTTGGCTCGACGGAGCGAGGGGTTGGCCTGAGCGGACGGCTAGTTCGTGTCTTCGGGGTCGTTGACGCGCATGAGGATGCGCGTCACCCTACCACTGTCTTGGCCCGCGTTGTCACGCCACTCGATCTTCCAGGTGCCGTTCGTGTCGTGGCCATCGAAGCCGGCGACGTTCCAGCACTTGTTGCTCAGGTTCTTCTGCGAACCGTAGACGCGGTACTTCTTGAAGACGCGCTTGGCGCCGCTGGGGTCGATCAACGTCCCCTGCAGATCGCCCACGTAGGTGTGCTCGACATCGACGCAGATCGTGACCTTGCTCACCTTGGCAACGGTGTCGACGACGACGTCGATCACCGTCGGCTCGTCGGGTCGGTTGTCCTTGATCTCCCAAGAGCCCGACAGCTCGAAGCGCGTCGCCGACGTCGGTTGATTGGGCTCGGGCTTCTCGATCGCCAGGGAGAGAATCTCGTCGACGATCTTCTGGTAGTTGGCGCCGATGTGCGGGTTCTCGTAGTCGCGTCGGCTCGGCGTGTTCGCGAGCGGTTGCCACATGAAGTCGGGGTGCGTGGGGTTGTAGCCATCGCCCCA
>JAGQJP010000552.1 GCA_020430585.1 Myxococcales bacterium
AGCGCCGCGCCGTGAGCGCGCCGGCAGTAGTGACAGTGGCAGTGGGCGCAAAAGAGCGTCGGCGGTCGAACCGAAAAGCGCACGCCCCCGCAGAGGCAGCTTCCCGAATAGCATGGAGTCGACTCGTTCATGCAGGTGATCCTAGTTGCAGGCGCCGTTGGGCTTCTTCACGCGGACGTGGAAGTGGCCTTCGTGGCCGACGTAGGTGCGCATGTAGGTGCCGTACCACGGCTCGTAGTCGAATTGCGACTCGAAGTAGGGGTTGACCACCGCCTGCACCGCGTCGTCGTTGAAGATGATCCCGCAGGTCTGGCCCGTATCGACGAAGAGCTTGGCGAGGTCGATCGCGGGCTGGATGTCGGCGCAGCTCACATCGGTGGCGCACTCGACGACGATGTCCACGTGGGTTCCGTCGTTGTGGGTCTCGTGATCGGCCCCGTCACACTCGTTCAGGTCGAGGATCGAGATCGGCGCGAGCTCGGGATAGAGCTGCTTCCAGTTGGTCGCGACGGTGTAGAGCACATCGATCAAGAGCTTGGTGCCACGCGAGCAGAGGTCCTTCTTCTTGGTGTAGAGCCCTGGCGGGTCCGACGGTGGCAAGAGGGAGTAGCCGCCGACGACGTCCTGCGGGTCGAAGTTCGGCGGGCTCAGCAGCTGGCCCGTCGGCAGCTCGCAATCCTTGACCAGCCCGAAGGTGTAGGTCGCCTCTTTTGGCAGTGGGTCGACGAAACCCGAGTCGATCGCCTGCCAGCTCGTCAGGAGGATCTTCAACGTCACGTCGCTCGTCGCCCGCAGCTTCACGCGCGCCAAGTCGCTGTCGCGGCCCGATTCGAGCACCTCGACCACGATCGCGGCACTCAGCACGCCGAGCTCTCCGTCGCCGAGGGTCAGGCCCTGCGCGTCCTGCACGATTAGCGCGGGATTCCAGACCCCAGCGGTTCGCTTCAGCGTCACCTCGACGTCGACGTCGGCCTTCGCGAAGACGCTGAAGACGTGCACGTTGTATTTGCCCGAGCTGTAGTTCTCGTCGAGCGTCGCCGGGCCGCAGGCGGCGCTGAAGGAGAGGGAGGACCAGCAGGTGCCAACGCTGCACGGCGTGTATTGTTGCGGCGGATCACTCGGTGTGGAGTCGCCAGATGGCACCGCGTCGTCCGCTGTACTCCCGTCGGCCGTTGCAATCCCGTCGCCGGCGGTTAGCCCGTCGTCCGGGCTCTCCGCATCGACGCTCTCGCTGTCGCCGGCGTCGCTCGGCGTCGATGACCAGTCGGGCGCGTCGAAGGTGTCGAGCGTGCTCGTCGTGTCGAGCGCGCCGCTCGGTGTGGAGTCTTGGCCCGCATCGAGCCGCTCGTCCTCGCCGGTTCCACCGCAGCCGACCAGCGCCAGCGTGGCGGCGATCGCGCAGCCGATCATCCAGATCCAGATTCTTCGTCGCATCGCCCCTCCAGTGTGGTCAAAAGACCCGGCTCCCGCCGCGATCTCGACCTTGGTGCAGATCGTGTGCCAGACCGCGGCGATCGTCCGCCGGCAAACTCAGCGCGGCCGCGCCGCGGGAAAGAGCGCGCGCGCCACGCCGCGGTATCTGCGGGGCTCGACGAACAAGAGTCGGGCGACCTGGTCGTCGGTTGGTAGCTCGACGAACCGCTCGGGGCATGCGACCGAGGCGAGCGCCCGGTTGACGGCGGCGAGGGTGGCTCGAACGTCGTACCAATCGTCGTCGAGCCTTGCCGTGAAGCGGTGAACGCACCCGCATTCGAACTGGACGCGTACTGTCCGCGGACGAGCGGTTTGGGACACCGCGCGCGCCTCGAAACGCCCAGCGCTCGCTCGTTCGAGCTCATCGAGAAAGAACGCGTAGTCCGGCGGCGACGTGCTCGCTTCGACGTCGATCGCGGCGCAGCGCTGTGAGCGGTCGGCGAGCCAGGCGATGAGGTCGAGGGGGTTCTCTGGCGTCGCTGAGCGGGGCGGAAAGCCGACCTCGAATGCGTCGTTTGGTGCGCCCGTCGCGGCCGGCGGCTCGATCCCGAGCGCGTGCCAGATCTCGATCGCTCGGGCGCGGTCGATCTGGTGAGCCGCCCAATGGGCACGGATCGCGGCGGCGATGTCACTGTCATCGGCGCTCGAGTCGGTCGTGTCGACCGCGGCGCTGGAGCTTCCTACGTCCGGCGAGATCGGCTGGGCGGCTGCGGACGCCGTCGGGCGCGTGGTCTCCCGCCCCGCGGCGCGTGCGCGTTCGTCGCCCGAGACGCGTCGTGCGAAGTACTCCTTCACGATCTGTCGAACGCGCGGGTGCACGTCGGCCGGGAGCTGGGCCAGCGCTTCATCTCCCCGCGGCGACGGATAGGTCACGAGCGCCGTCGCGGCGGCGACATTCGTCCCGAACTCGGACAGGTAGGGCGCAGCGAGCTCGAAGATGCGATCGGCGTCGAAGCTCGGAGCCCACTCGTAGGCGAGCCGAAAGAAGGCGTCGTGGGGATCGCGCTCGCACGCGCGCCGAAAGCGAGACTCGCTGATCGTTCGCCGGGTACGGGTCATCGCGCGGTGCGCCGGCTGTGTGATCGATCGATCATCATGATCCGATTCCTACCACGCACACTCGCTCGTGTCGACAGCCGGCTCGCACGAACGGTGTCAGGTGAGCTTGACACAGCGCGACAGAGCGGCTCGGTTTCCGGGCTGGAGCCGACGGCGCACACTGCGTAACATCCTAGAAACAGGACACTTCGCCCGCATCCGCTGCATGGCATCAAGCTTGCGTTCTCCGTAGGCGGGAGCAGTCGAAACCTCGACGACGGAGGAGATCATGGATCGGACGATCAGATGGCGCTGGGCAATCGCTCTTTTGCTTTTTACCTGGGGGTGCGGCGCACCCCAAAAGGTCACGCTGGAGCAGGCGGCGGACGTCGCCAGTGGCGGCGACGTCACCCTGACAGAGGACCCGTTCGTCGAGAGCGACGGGATCCAGACGACCGAGATGGCGGACACAGCGGATACGACCGAATCGGCGGACACGACCGAAACCGCTGACAATCAGTGCCCGCCGGGATTCTCTGGTGCCGATTGCCGTTTCTGCACCTTTGCGACGGCGGGTACGATGTGCCACCCGATGTCGGTGCGCGACGTCTTCGACATCGCATCGATCCAGGCGTTGTCGCTCGCCCAGCTGAGGTGGAGCGTCACTGGGACTCAGCGCTACAACGGCGTCGACGTGCTGACCGGTCGGTTTTTCGGCGGGATCTTCGAGGCCTACGACATCGACGGCAACCCGAAGGAGATTGATCTCGACTACGTCGCGGCGCTCTACATCCCCGACGGCTGGCCCCAGCCTGGGGACCCGACGTTCGCCCTGGTGGCGGGCGTGCACTACGAGACCAACCTGTTGCAGCCGGTCGCCGCGCAGATCGCGAAGCACTTCCGCATCCCCGTGCTCTATCACGGCGAGCTGATCCGCGACTGGAAGGAGCTCGGCTTCGACTCGCGGGGGGATCTCAACCAGGCGGGCCCCCCCAGCGTGATCAAACACAACGTCTGCGAGCCCCAGGACGTCGTGCGCGGCATGTTTGCGCTGGCGATGGCGCGCGCCGACATGCACGCGATCACGCTGATCCAGCGGTTGGCCGAGAAGGCGGGCGGGCAGATCGACAAGGTCGCCTACCGTGGATTCTCGAAAGAGGGGCACGCTGCCTGGATCGTCGCCGTCGTCGATCCCCGCGTCGAGGTGGTCGGCCCGGGCGGCTATCAAGATCAGGACGTGCTGAAATCGGCCCAGGTGCGGATGGGAAGCTGGGGCTGCTACGGCGACCCCGCCATCTCCGACCCGAACGGACCGCAGTCCTCCGCCGTCTACCTCGACTGGTTGCTCAACACGCCGGCCGGCGCGGCGTATCAGAATCTCTACAGCGTCCAGACCAACAAAGCGCTGCTCTATCCGCGCTTCATCTTGATGGACGGGGACGTGACGGCGAGCACGATGCACGATCATCTCTACGCTCTCGGCTCGGACACCGAATTTCTGGACAACCTCGTCGAGGTCCCCTGGCGCTACGTACGCAAACCGGGCGTCACGAGCGGCGCCACCGATGACGACGGCGACGTGATCGCCAAAGCGGTCGTGCCGTTTCTCTTGGTCGAGAACCTGATCGCCGGCCCTGGCTCGGAGGATGCGCTCTATCCCAAAGTGAAGAGCGCCAACGCGACGATCGAAAACGACGCGCTGACGGTCGTCGCCAACGCCTCGAAGGCGACCGCCTCGATGGCGCTCTATTGGTCCTGGTCGAACGATCGGATCTGGAACGACGTCGATCAGGCGAAGTGGAAAGAGGTTCATCTGAAAAAGACGGGCGAGGGCACGTGGACCAGCGAGCCGATTCCCCTGCCCCCCGGCAAGGTCATCGGCTGGTACGTCGAGGCGCGCAACAGCGTCACGCTCGGCCAGAGCGAGATGACGCGAACCGACGCGGGCGCCGTCCACTTCCTGCGCGAGACCCCGGCGATCACCTGCCAGTCCGAGCTGCCCAACTGGTGCGGCACGCATCAGCCATGAGGGCGAACGTCGTTGTCCACCCGCGCAGGGGCGTGGTACAGATCGCGGCAACCGATGCCAATCATATCGTTGCGAATGTCGTAATTCCGTAGCGTTGCTGCATGTGCCCACGCGTCGCGCTGCGCAGCAGGCGACTTGCCCTGACGACGAATTTCGCTATGCTGGGGTGACACCCGTCGGCGCCGTTGCGCCGGCCGCCGCTGATGGAGATGCTTATGCTTGCCGGATTGATGCAGCCATCCCCGCTGTCGATCGCGTCGCTGATCGAGTTCGCCGATCGGTTCCACGGCTCGACGGAGCTCGTGACTCGTACCGTCGAAGGGCCGATCCATCGCTACACCTACCACGATGCCCATCGGCGCGCGAAGATGTTGGCCAACGCCCTCGCCGCGCTGGGACTCCACAGCGGCGATCGGATCGGTACGTTGGCCTGGAACGTTCACCGCCACTTCGAGCTCTACTTCGCCGTCTCCGGGATGGGCGCCGTGCTGCACACGATCAACCCGCGCCTCTTCGCCGAGCAGATCGTCTACATCGTCAATCACGCCGAGGACCGCTGGATCTTCGTCGATTTGACCTTCGTCCCGCTCTTGGAGCGCCTCGCCGAGCACCTGCAGAGCGTGGCGGGCTACGTGATCATGACCGACGAAGCGTCGATGCCCGAGACGTCGCTTCCCAACGCCCGCTGCTACGAGACGCTGCTCGCCGAGCAGTCGGCGGAGTACTCGTGGCCCGTCCTCGATGAGACCTGCGCCTCGAGCCTCTGCTACACCTCGGGAACCACGGGCAATCCGAAAGGCGTGCTCTACAGCCATCGGTCGACGGTGCTGCACTCGTTCTGCGTCTGCGCCGCCGACGGTCTGGCGGTCTCGAGTCGCGAGGTGATCCTCCCCGTCGTGCCGATGTTCCACGCCAACGCCTGGGGCGTCGCCTACGCCGCGCCGATGAGCGGCGCCAAGCTCGTGCTGCCCGGCGCGAAGATGGACGGCGCCTCGATCTTCGAGCTGCTGCACGACGAGCGCGTGACACTCACCCTCGGTGTGCCGACGGTTTGGTTGATGCTGCTCGACTATTGCGAGTCGAGCGGCCAGGCCCTGTCGCATCTCGAGCGGGTGGTAATCGGTGGGGCCGCGGCACCGCGCTCGATGATCGAGCGCTTCGAGCGCGACCACGACGTCGAGGTGATCCACGCCTGGGGGATGACCGAGATGAGCCCGCTGGGCACGGTCTGCAACCTCTTGCCCAAACACGCGACGCTCGACGCCGAGGCGCGCCTCGATCTCAAGGTCAAGCAGGGGCGCCCGGTCTACGGCGTCGATCTGAAGATCACCGACGACGAGAACCATGAGCTGCCCCGCGACGGTCGCGCCTTCGGACGGTTGAAGGTGCGCGGGCCCTGGATCACCAACGGCTACTTTCGTGGCGAGGGAGGCGCCGTGCTCGACGACGAGCAGTGGTTCGACACGGGCGACGTCTCGACCCTCGACCCCGACGGCTTCATGCAGATCACCGACCGCTCGAAAGACGTGATCAAGTCGGGGGGCGAGTGGATCAGCTCGATCGACCTCGAAAACCACGCGATCGGCCATCCCGCCGTTGCCGAGGCAGCGGTGATCGCCGTGCCGCATCCGAAGTGGTCCGAGCGGCCGTTGCTCGTCGTGCGAACGCGAGAGAACGCCACCGTCACCCGCGAGGAGATCCTCGCCTGGATGGCGCAGAAGCTGGCCAAATGGCAGGTACCCGACGACGTCGTCTTCGTAGACGCGCTGCCCCACACGGCGACGGGCAAGATCCGCAAGCTCGAGCTGCGACAGCAGTTCGCCGAGCATCAGCTCCCTGACGAGGATTGACGCCGAGCACGACGGAGCGTGTGCGCGCAACGGGCGGGTGAACGCGCTTTGTTGTTGACGCGCCGTCGACGGGGGACGATGCTTCGCGAAGCGGGTCCGTAGAGAGGGCCGCGCTCGAGAGGGCTGCCGTGGAGAGGGTCGAGATCATCGTCATCGGTGCGGGTCCAGCGGGGATGTTCGCCGCGGCGACGGCGGCCAAGCGCGGGGCGAGCGTGCGTCTATTGGAGAAGACGGCGCGCTGCGGCATGAAGATCCTGATCACGGGAAAGGGGCGCTGCAACGTCACCAACATCGAGCCCGACCTGAAGACGTTCGCGACCAACTATGGCAAGAACGGTCGCGCGTTCCTCACGGCGCTCTACGCTTTCGATAATCGCCAGGTGATCGAGTTCTTCGAGACGCGCGGTCTGAAGCTGCAGACCGAGCGGGGAGGGCGGG